>URZM01000009.1 GCA_900552315.1 uncultured Bacteroidales bacterium
TGATATCGTTTAAATTTGAATACTTACTTATACTTATAAATCACACACAAAGTAAATGTGCATTACGACATATAGGGACGCTCCCCGGAGCATCCGGGCCAATGGAGTTGCCGGCAGCCGCATTGGCGCAGGGTGTTGCACATAGTTGGATAGAGACAAATTGCAGGGACATGCCTAAGGCATGTTTAATCAGGAATCAGCGAGTTGTTCTAACCAGCCGAAAGTGCGTCCCTGCAATAAGACGATTCTGTAACATCCCCCACATAAAAAATGCACAAATACTTTCTGTTTCACCTATAAATGCAAGGCAGACAGGCCCTTGATAAAGCAACCTGTCTGCCTTGCATTTCACACCACAATCACCGCCTCCTCCCTAACACCCGATTCGCCATGGACTTTGACGACTTTATGAAATACGACCTTATATTCAACGACGACGATAAATACTCCAGACCCCCGCAAGGCCCGCAAAACGACTCAGGATGCTGCGGAGGATGCCTATTCGCACTGTTGATCATAGCAATATTATTTTTATTTGGGGTCATATTCACCTCATAGCACACACCCTCATTTACTCAACTCATAGGTCATCCCCTCATTTGCTCAACTCGACCATCCAACGAAGGGAGGCTGCGCCCACCCAGCTATGTCACGGTCTACCACGCCCCCGATTTCGCGCATACCACATCCCAACCCCGGACTGGCCAGCCCAGTAACCAACCCCGATTTCGCAGACCACACACCATCCCCGGACTGGCCAGTCCCTGCACGAGCCCCGGAGGGGCGCAAACTTTGTTAACCGGGTACGCTTGCGTGCCCGGACACCCGCCTCCTGCGGGTACAGCCCTGGCGGGGCTGTACTGAACCCTCCCCGTGTGCTTGCCCCTCCCAGCCGTCCGCCCCGTCCCCCCCCTCCAAGTGTTAAAATTGTTAACACGAAATGTTAAATATTTTCGAAAGGGGTTGTGCTTTTCATATTTTTTAGCTATTTTTGTCGCAAATTTGGTTAAGTGTTAACTAAATATAACATTTCTCAGCATGAAAGACTCGTCATGGTGATGCTATGACGCTCACTATGAGCGTGTTATATCAGCATGTCATGCGTGCGTCCCTTTGTGCCGGTTTCGCGGCTTTCCCTGTGAGGGAACGTGTTCATGCAAGTCTTCGCCCATGAGGCCCGGATGTCCGGGCGAGATGTCCGGAGGTTATATTTTAGTCTCCACTTTCCGGATTCCGGACCTTCGGCCTGTCCCTTTTCCCGTGAGGATGGCCACAGCGGGTCCCCCGAGTTTAGACAATTAACATTTATATTAACCCAATGTAGAACTAAATTGTATTCTTGCATGAAGAACGTTTGTTTTCATCTGAATCGGAAGTTCTGGGTCACAATGACCATGTTGTTGGCCTTCACACTTCCCGCTTTAGCTCAAAAGATCACCGTCCACGGTCACGTGGTCGATGAGACGGGCGAAGAGCTCATTGGTGCCTCTGTAATGGAAAAGGGCACCACAAACGGCGTATCTACCGACTTCGACGGCAACTTCGAACTCTCGGTCAACCCCAACGCCACCCTCGTGATTTCCTACGTTGGCTGCGACACGCAGGACGTAGCCGTCAACGGGCAGACTAACCTCCATGTGGTCATGACATCCAACGCCACCGCGCTGGATGACGTCGTGGTCATCGGTTACGGTTCTGTCAAGAAATCCGACGCCACGGGCTCCGTGGACCTCATCCAGCCCTCCGAGATCGAGGCTGGCATCTCCACCTCCGCACAGGACCTGCTCACCGGCGCGAGCCCCGGTGTGGTAGTGACCGCCAACGGTGGTAATCCTAACGGCTCCGGTACGATCCGTATCCGTGGCGGCGCCTCACTGAACGCCTCCAACGACCCTCTGATCGTGCTTGACGGCGTGCCCTTGACCAACGACGCCTTCGGCGCCATGAACCCCCTGGGTATGATTTCCCCGGACAACATCGAGAGCATGACCATCCTGAAGGACGCCTCCGCCACCGCCATCTACGGTAGCCGCGCCTCCAACGGTGTGATCATCATCAACACCAAGAAGGGCAAGTCTGGCCGTCCCCAGGTGAATTTCTCCGCCTCCGTGACCGCCAACACTCCCCGCAAGACCATGAAGATGCTCAACGCATCCCAGTTCTCCGAGAAGATCATTAACTACTGGGGCGCTGACTCCGAGGCCGCTTCCGCTATCGGCACGGCCGACACCGACTGGCAGAAAGAGATCCTCCGCACTTCCGTTTCTCAGGACTACAACCTGAGCGTGGGCGGTACCGTGGGCTTCCTCCCTTACCGCATCGCAGGTAGCTACACCAACAACCAGGGTATCATGAAGAACTCCTACATGGAGCGTGTCACCGCAGGCGTGAACTTGAACCCCAAGTTCTTCAACGGTCTTCTCCAGATCAACGCCAACGTGAAGGGCTACTATGTGCGCCAGCGTGACGCCAACGCCATCGGCGGCGCCATCGACGCCGACCCCACTCGTCCCGTGCATGACTGGAGCGAGAGCGGCAACCCCCTCTATCCCTATTTCTATAACGGCTGGAGCACCAGCACGACCGGCGGACACGACTTCAACACTCAGGGTACCGTAAACCCCGTGGCAGAGGTCATGGATCCCGAGAACATCTACAGCATGTGGCGTTCTAACGGCAACCTGCAGATTGACTACGCTTTCCATTTCCTCCCCGACCTGCACGCCAACTTGAACCTGGGTTATGACGTCACCAAGGGCGAGCAGAACAACAGGGTAGGCGCCAACACCCCCACAGCCTGGAACAACCTCCGCAAGGATGGCGCAGGCTATCATTTCTTCAAGCACGAGCTCCGTCGCAACACTCTGTTGGAGTTCTACCTCAACTACAAGAAAGAGGTGGAGAGCATCTACTCCATGTTCGACATCATGGCCGGTTACTCCTGGCAGCGCGAGGATGACCACGGCTGGCAGAACGAGAACGAGTTCCTGACCCCCGGCTTCCTCTCCCCCTCACAGACAGGCAACATCCTGACCTACAATCCCGACACCGAGTCCAAGGTGGGCACGACCTACAATCCCTTGTATTCCTGGAACACCGGCCGCCTCATGCTCATGTCATTCTACGGCCGTATCAACTACAGCTTCAAGGACACATACCTGTTGACATTCTCCCTTCGTGACGACGGTACATCCCGTTTCGCCAAGGACAACCGCTGGGGCCTCTTCCCCGCACTTGCACTGGCCTGGAAGATCAACAACATGCCCTTCATGGAAGGCTGGGCCGACAACATGAATGAGTTCAAGCTCCGTCTCGGCTGGGGTGTCACCGGTCAGCAGGCCGTGGCAGGTTATTTCGACTATATGCCTGTCTACACCCAGTCCACACAGGGCTCCTTCTATCCCAACATCTGGACCGGCGTCAACGGCCCCGTATACGGCTACACTCTCTATCCCAACGTCTACAACCCCAACCTGAAGTGGGAGGAGACAACCACCTGGAACGTCGGCCTCGACATGGGCTGGTGGAACAACCGCCTGAACGTGGCTCTCGACTGGTATCTGCGTGAGTCCAAAGACCTGCTCGCACAGGTGACCGTGGCTCCCGGCGCCGCCACCTCCAACGAGATGATCCAGAACATCGGTACACTGCGCAACCTCGGTCTCGAGGCCACCATCAGCGCAAAGCCCGTCATGACTGAGGACTTCACCTGGAACACCGCCTTCAACGTGGCATGGAACCAGAACAAGATCACCAAGCTGAACACATCCAACGACCCCAACTATTTCGTGCCCAAGGGCGGCATGGGCGGCACAGGCAACACCTGCCAGGCCTTCAAGGTCGATTATCCCGCCTACACCTTCGCTCTCTACGAGCAGGTTTATGACGAGCAGGGCCTCCCCATCGAGGGCTGCTATGTAGACCAGAACGGCGACGGCCAGATCTCCAGCGCCGACCTCGTGTTCAAGCACCACGTAGACCCCACAGTGACAATGTCCTGGAACAACAACTTCTCATACAAGGGTTGGGACCTCGGCATCCAGCTGCGTGCCTCCATCGGCAACTATGTCTACAACAACATCCGTGCGAAGCGCAGCTTCATGTCCAACACATACACCAACTCCACGCTGCGTAACCTCGTAGAGTCTGAGGTTTACTTCAACAACTCCCAGTACTATTCTGACTACTGGTTGGAGAACGCCGGCTTCGTGCGTTGCGACAACATCACCCTCGGTTACACATTCAGCGACCTGTTCAACAACGGTATCGGCTCCCTGCGTCTGTACGGCGCCGTTCAGAACCCCTTCGTCATCACCCGTTACAAGGGTATCGACCCCGAGGTTCCCGGTGGTGTGGACTCTGACGTTTACCCCCGTCCCGTTTCGTTTACTTTCGGTGTAGTGGCCACTTTCTAAAGTCTAACTCATTATCAAGTAAATAAATATGAAATCATATATCAGCAAATTCTTTGCAGGAGCAGCTGTTGTGGCCACTCTCGGCCTGGGTGCTTGTGTGAACGATCTCGATCAGTTCCCCCAGGACCCCAACAAGATCACTCCCAACAGGTTCAAAGAAAACCCCAGAGAGTATCTGGGTGAGGTGATGGGCAAGTGCTACTCATCTCTCGCGGTGTCCGGCCAGACCGGCCCTAACGGTGACTGCGACATCTCCGGTCTCGACGGAGGTACGAGCCAGTGGACGCGTACGGTGTTCATGCTCCAGGAGTTCCCCACGGACGAGTGCCTCTGGATGTACAACGACGGTGGCGTGGACGAGCTCCGCTGGGGCACATGGTCCAACACCAATGCCGCCATCTACGGCACATACTCACGTCTGTACGTGCATATCGCCGTCTGCAACGATTTCATCCGTCTGGCCTCCAATCCCGGCCAGTATGACATCACATACGACGCCGACCTGCAGAAGGACGTAGACCAGCTCATCCTCGAGGCACGCGCCCTGCGCGACCTCTCATACTACTACGTGATCGATTTCTTTGGCGACGCAGTATGGGCATGGGACGACATGAAATATGGCGAGGTACCCCAGCAGACAACCCGTACCGACCTCTTCAACAAGGTTACGGCTGACCTGGAGGACGTGCTCTCCAAGTTCCAGGACTCCAATGTCTATGGCCGCCTGAGCAAGGACGGTGTCGAGTCCCTGCTCTGCCGTTACTACCTCAACGCCGAGGTGTACACAGGCACCGCCATGTATGACAAGTGCTGGGAGCACGCACAGAACATCATAGCACGCCACCAGGGCGGCGGCTTCGACGGCTCCGGCCTGGCCAACGACTACCTCTCCCTGTTCTGCGCCAACAACCGTCTGTTCGCCCCTGCCGGCGACCTGAAGGCCCAGAACGAGATTCTGTGGTACATACCCCAGGACGCCACATACACACAGCCTTACGGCGGTTCCGCATTCCTGGTGAACGGCGGTATCAAGAACATGGCTACGGCTGACATCGACATCCTCAAGGGCGACGCCAACGTGGCCGACGGCTACATGAACCAGCTCTGGTACGGCACCACCGACTCCTGGGGCTGTATGCACGCCCGTCCGCAGCTCGCCGACAAGTTCAATTTCGTGAACGGTTACAGCGGCGACGGCCGTACATACCTGTGGCTCACCGAGAGCGCCGGCTTCCAGAAGCAGAATGTGCCCTTCAACGAGTTCCAGGCCGGCTATGCCTGCATGAAGTTCACCGCAGTGGACTGCAACCCCGACGGCACCATGCCCAAGTTCGTGGATCCCGTCACCGGTCTGCGTCGCGCGGGTGTCACCACCGAGGTTCAGCAGAGCCAGGACGGCTACACCTGGACCCAGTACAATGTGGAAGGCGCAAGCCAGTTCCATAACACAGGTGTGCCCGTGATCCGCCTGGCCGACGTCTACCTGATGGCCGCCGAGAGCGCCCTGCGCATGGGCAGCCACCAGAGCGAGGCCCTGACTTACGTGAACTACGTGCGTGAGCGCGCCGGCGTACCCGCCTGGAACAGCGGCGAGCTCACCCTCAACTCTCTGCTTGACGAGCGTGCCCGCGAGCTGTATTGGGAGTCCACCCGTCGCACCGACCTTATCCGCTACAACCGCTTCACCGGTTCCAACTATCTGTGGGCCTGGAAGGGCGGCGTAGAGGGCGGTACGGCCCTGCCCTCCCATTTCAACCTCTATCCTATACCTGCCAACGTGGTTGCCGTATATGGCAGCAGCTACCAGCAGAACCCCGGCTATTAATCTTTAACCTCTAAAGTAAAAGCTACAACAATGAAAAAGATATCGATAATGATGGGCCTCGCGGTGCTGCTCTCAACAGCCTTCACAAGCTGCAAGGAGGATACACAGCCCCGTCTGGAGCGCCCCACTGAGTTCGTGCTCAACACTCCCGCCCTGGCCGACAACACTTACGTGCTCTCGGCTGACAACGGTGTGGAACTCTCCGTGAGCCAGGCCGACTACGGCATGGGCATCGTGCCCACCTACACCGTAGAGGTCGCCACTAAGGAGGACAAGAGCGACGCCAAGGCTCTTGAGGAGAAATATACAAGCGCCCGTTTCACGGTGCCCGGCGAGAGCCTCTCGCTGGCTCTGTGCGAGCAGCTCGGCTATGTGAGTGAGGAGACTTTCTCCACCACTCCCGTGCCCGTGTATGTACGAGTGATTTCCTCCGTGGCCGGTTGCGACTACGCCACCATCGCTTCGAACTGGGTTGAGCTAAAGAGCGTGCAGCCCTATTTCGCCGTGAAGCTCCCCGACAGCATCTGGCTTATCGGCCAGTGCACCGGCTGGGATGTCGCCACAAGCTCCATGGAACTTGTTGAGACCGAGATCGAGAGCCGCATCTATCAGGGCACCTTCGAGATTCCCGCAGGCCAGTTCCAGTTCCGCTTCTACGACCAGCTCGGCGACTGGGCTTCCTGGTCCATCGGCTCGCAGAACGCCGACAGCACCGTGGACATCACGTTCACCGACGGTGTCTATGAGGGTCCCGCCTTCCTCGGCGGCGACGGCGACGAGCAGGGCAAGGGCTCCTGGCAGGTTCCCGACTGGCCCGGCGGCACAGTCAAGATGACCGTGAACCTCTCCAACCCCGCAAAGGCCAAAGTAATCTTCGAGATCGTAGGCTGACACGGCAAGCAACCATAATTTAGAGGCAGGGGGCAGGCTCGCCCCGCCCCCCGCCAACACAAATTAAACAGACAGATTTTACAATGAAGAAAATAGCATTATTCTGCTCGGCGGCTCTGCTTGCCTTAGGTTTCTCTTCTTGCGAGGAGAACCCCGGCCTGGGTATTCCTCAGACCAACCCGCAGGAGACCGTTATGAGCGCCGGCGGCATCACCGTGAATTACGGTGCCGCCCTTCAGTCCGACGCCCTGGACCTGAACCAGTATGTAGAACAGCCTATACCGGTGATCAAGCTCGCCCTCACTGACGAGGAGGCTGCCGCCATCCCCGCAGGCGCTTCCGTGGATTTCGTCATGGAACTCGCCACAGCTGAGGATTTCAGCGACGCTACCCAGATTCCCGTAGTGGACGGCGGCGTGACAGCTGCCGAATGGGACGCCTATTTCCGCGAGAAGCTGGGCAAGAGCCCTGAGGCCAAGACCAACTATGTACGCTTCGCCGCTTATCTCAACGGCAACGGCCAGAGCGTGCGCGTAGGCACTCCCGACACTTGGTTCGCCTCCAAGACTCTCACCGTGACACCCATACCCATGGATTTCACCATTTCTGAGGGTTACTACATGATAGGCACGGCCACTGACTGGGCTCTCTCTGACGCAATGCCTTTCAAGCACTCAGACGCAAACGTCTACGATGACCCTGTCTTCACCATCGCTGTGGAGATATCCGAGGAGCAGGCCGCTGCCGGTTGGTGGTGGAAGATAGCACCAAAGGAGGCTGTCGTTGACCAGAACTGGGACATCGTGGTAGGTGTAGAGACAGACGGCGATACTGCCCTTGAGGGCGCTCTCGTTGACGCCGGAAACGCCGGTTGCATCAAGGAAGCCGGAAACTACATCGTCACCATCAACATGATGGACATGACCTACAGCTTCCAGAAGATGTCTTACCTCTACACTCCCGGCGCTTCCAACGGCTGGAGCCAGGCTGCAAGCCAGATGCTCGTCTACAATGCCGACAAGGGTTACTACGAGGGCTACGTTCACCTCAGCGGCGAGTTCAAGTTCACCTCCGCCCTTGACTGGGACGGCACGAACTACGGCAACGCAGGCGAGGACGGCAAGCTCAGCACCGATGGCGGCGCAGGCAACCTCACCGTTGCCGAGGACGGCCTCTACTACTGCATCGTGAATGTCGAGAACCTTACCTACACCGCTACGCTCATCACATCCTACGGCGCTATCGGCGGTTTCAACAACTGGGAAGCGCAGACCGTGATGACCCCCTCCGAGGATTTCCTGACCTGGACAGGCGACGTTACCTTCGCAGCCGGCGACGAATGGAAATTCCGTGGCAACGACAACTGGGACATCAACCTGGGCGGCGACATCAACAACCTCGTATGGAACGGCGCCAACCTCCTCGCTCCCGGCGAAGGCACATATAAGGTGACCCTGAATTTCGGAGCGATACCTTACACCTGCTCCTTCGAGAAGAAGTAAGTCCATACTTAATTTTCATACGCATGTAAGGCGGCCCGCGCATCGCGGGTCGCCTTCTTTTGACCTCGGCAGGGTCGTACCCTAAGTCAGACCAATCGGACCAGTCCGACGAGTCCGACCAGTCTGACAGGTCCCCGAGGCGGCGATGCGCGGAGAGCATCCACAATTCCACAGCCCCACGATATGCGAGAGGGGCATCCCCCCTCTCGTCTTCGTGGGGGAGGGGAGCTCAACCGCGCTACCGCAGGGCGGTTGCATAATATTTACGCCCTCACGGTTATGCAACCCCTCCAGGGTTGTTTCCCCCGCGCCAGACACTCCACGATATGCGAGAGAGCGGGCATGTCGCCCGCCCTCTCGCATATCGTGGAGCTTTTCTATTGTGGATTCGCTCCGCGAATCGCCGCCCCGGCATATTTGCCAGCTCTCGCTCGCGATACGCGTGCCTTACCCTCGCGTCGCCGACCTTTGTCCCATGCCTCCAATACGACCCGTGCAAAATCGCCCTGGCGGATAGCTCCTCACAAACCGGAAATGTCCGACCGACCTGTGCCGGGCGCATGCCGTCAGGCATGCGATGACCGGCCACGGGTGTGTCGCAGAGGCGGGTAATGGGCCGATGGGCTACAGAAGCATGGGGCGGTGTGCGGCGGCACGCAAGGCGCGGGCGCGGGCGCACATGAGTATGCGGTCGGCGTCGGTATAATAGACCGCCCGGAAATGCTCCCAAATATAGTCTACGGCAACGGACGACGGATGCACCATGTCCTCGGCATAGAAGCGGTAGTCGCGCAAGTCATCGCACAACAGCTCATAGGCAGGGAAATAATCCGAATCCGGCACGCTTTCGACAAGATCTGCCACAGCCAGATGCAGCGTGCCCTTGCTCAGCGTGTTCTCATGCGCCCCGTCCTTGAAGTGCCGTATGGGACTTACCGTGAATATCAGCCGCAAGGGGTCCGTCACCCCGTGCCCGGCGCGGTAACTGCGCACCTCGGCCACGAGGGCCTCCCAGTCCGCCACAATCTCACCCACCCCCAACCGGCGACGGCCGAACTCGGCGGCGGCCACCTTGTGGCAGTTGCCCACCACCCCCTCGAAAGAGGAGAGCTCCGTGCGCCGGTGTTCATACACCCAGGCGGTGCCGAAGGTCACTGTCAGCGCGGAAGCCTCCAGCAGCGCCTCGCGCAATGCCGTGAGCGTGTCGGCGAACAGGCCGGAAGCCACCGAGGCGTCGGCCGACGAGAACCGCGTGGGGAACAGCCAGCAGCGAGTGCGCCCCTCATGCGTGAACACGCTCCCGGCAGGCAGAGCCTCCCGCATGGCGGCGCGAAGCAGCGCGGCTATGGAGGCGGGGTTGTACTGCACGCCCCCGGGGTTCACACACGCCTGCACACCCGAGGCCGCAAGCCGCTCCCCTATGTTGTCGGTGAAGCACGAGCCTAAAAGCAGAACCCCCTGCCCGGCGTCGAGCCGGAAGGGGGGATTCTCGCGCACGGGCAGCGCCGTGCGGTATGCGGTGTCTATATGTCTCATGGTCAATACATATCGTAGTCGATGGCCGTAACCTGGAACTCGGTGCGCCGGTTGATCTGGTCAGCCGCCTCCTGGTCTTCCGGCGACAGCGTCTCTATGAACTCCGGCGTGAGGATGGTTCCTTCCTCGAACTGCGGGAACTCCTTGTTCACACGCTTGGTCACGGTCTTGGGGCGCGACTTGCCGTAACCCTCGTAGTGCAGCCGCTCCTTGGGGATGCCTGCGGCTATCAAGTAGTCCACCACGCTCTTGGCCCTGCGCAGCGAGAGGTCATTGTTGTAAGCCTCCGTGCCCATCCTGTCCGTGTGGCTGCTCATCTCTATCACTATGTTCGGGTTGTCCCTCAGCATCTGGGCCAACTCGTCGAGCGCCGTCTTGCTCTCCGGACGCAAGGTGGCCTTGTCGAAATCATAGAATATGTTCTCCACCACATTGGGCTTGGAGATGGACGAGAGCACGAAATCCACGTCATACTGGGCGTCCTCCTCGGCCGAGTCGCTCTCGAACTCCTGCTTCACGTTCAGGTATCCCTTCGCGCCCGCCATCATCACATATTTCACGCCCCTGGAGAGCTTGAAGGAGAACGAGCCGTCGTCCCTGGCCACCTCCTTCTGGTTCGACCCGTCGTCGCCCACTATGCGTATCACGGCCCCGGGCACCGGCTCGTCATCCTTGTCCACCACCCATCCGGAGATGGTGATGTTAAGCTCCGGCAGCGTGAAGGAATAGATATGGTCATAGCCTCGGGCGTCGCCGCGCCCGGAGCTGAAGAATCCGCTCTCTCCCTCGCCGAAGGTGATGCCGAAGTCGTCGGCCTGCGAGTTCATGGGCTTCCCCATGTTCTCCACGCTCCAACGGTTGCCCGTAGCGTCCAGGTGCGCCTTGAATATGTCCAGCCCCCCGAAGCCGGGATGCCCGTCAGACGAGAAATAGAGCAGCGTGTCCGCACGGCAATAAGGGAACATCTCGTCCCCAGCCGTGTTGATCTGCGGCCCCATGTTCTCCAGCGAGCCCACCTTGTCGAGCAGGTTGATGCGCCAGATGTCCTTGCCCCCGTAGCCCCCCGGCATGTCGGAGGTGAAATACAGGAACTTGCCGTCGGGCGACACCGCCGGGTGCCCCACGGCGGAGACCGTGTCGTTCAGAATCTCATACTTCACAGGGGCGCTCCACGTGGCGTCGCTGCGCTGGGAGGTGTATATCTCTACCGATGTGGCGGCCACAGGGTCACGCCTTGCCTTCGTCAGGTACATGGTCTGCCCGTCGGGGGTGAAACTTATTATCCCCTCGTCGAACTCGGTGTTCAGCTCCCCCTCCACCGGCTCCGGGCGCTGCCACTCCCCCTTCTCGTTCTTCTTGGCCACATATATGTCATTGTTCTTCACGCCGGTTATAGGGCTTTTGCCCGTCCCGGCGCTCTTCTCGTTGGACGAGGTGAAATATATCTGGTCCAGGCTCTTGTCAAGATACATGGGGGCAAAGTCCGAGCGGCGGGAGTTGAAGAGCTTCGCCTCCTTCACTATGTAGCGGGTGGTCTTCCCCTCGCGCGCGTCAATGGCCTGGCGGCATCCGCGCACCCCCTCGCGAGCCAGCTGGTCCGCCGGCTTCCACATCAGGAACTGCGTGTACGCGTCAATGGCCGGCTGATACTTGCCCTCGGCCTGCAGCGAGCGTCCCAGCCAGTAATAAGCCATCGAGTCAGGATAGTCATACCGTATGGCATTCTGGTAGGCGGCCGAGGCACGCGCAGCCATGTTCAGACGGCGATAACAGTCAGCCATCTCAAAGGCCACCTCGCCGCGCAGCGGGCGGTCCTCCTTGCGCGTGAGCTTATTGTAGACCTTGCGGTAAGTCTGCGCCGCGTCATAGAACTCGCCCCGGGCGGCCTGCTCCCTGGCTGTGGCCAGCTTGGGACCCTTGCAAGCGCACAGCACCGCCACGCAAGCCAATAAGGCTATAACGCACACGCCCGCGCGCCTCAAGCCCGCAAGCGTTAATCCCGCACGCCCGTTGCCCGCACGCCCGAATATATGTAAAAATCCAATTTTCATGTCACAAGGATCAATCTCATGCTAACCAATAAACGCGCCCCGCCCTCCGAATATTGCCCCACCATGACTCCGCCCAGTCCTGGCTTCCTCCCGTACTGGCTCCCACCTGTCATGATTCCCTCCTGATTCCGTCCCATCCTGGCCCTGGAGGGGCGCACATTTTGTTAGCCCCCGACGTCCTCGTCGGGGGTGGCAACCCCCTCCTCGCCCCAGCCCTGGAAGGGCTGTACCGTGTCCGACCCCGGATTGTCCCATGCGCATGCCCCTGGGCATGCTTCGTGCCGCCAGGCGCGGGGTAGCCCCACATTGGAGGCGAAGCCGGAAATGTGAGGTAAGGCACATCAAAGGGGAGTGCATGCCGTAAGGTATGCGAGCGCCCGCCCCAACTCCGGCAAGTCTGACCCGTCCGACCAGTCCGACTCCCCGACCGGGAATCGCAGAGCGCTGTTTAATTCAGGAACCGCCCCCGCATGAGGCCCGGAGGGCCGTAAAGGTCGTTAACCCCCGGCGTTTTCGCCGGGGGATGCCGTCCATTACCGGGTCCCAGCCCCAGAGGGGCTGTACTCAACTCTCCCAGGGCAGGTTATAAGCCTCAGCGCTCAGCACCAGTATTCGCGAATCTCCTTCTCCACCTCGTCCAGGTTCACGATGGGGTCGTCAAGGTAGATATATCCCCCCAAGTACTCGTTGATGTTGAACACATTCCCGAACTCCTCCCGGAGCATATCTATGATAGCCAGGTTGGCCTCAAGCTCCGAGTCATAGAACACGATATTTTCCATATCCGGAAGCGTCAGCTCTTCACGAACATAAGTCATGTTCCATTTGAACTTTCCTTCTCCACCCCCCGAAACCCAGAAAGGTTCGGTACATGTCATCACTAATTTGTCCGGTGTGGCGGTCAGTACCGAGCAGACGGTATTCTTGATGGTCACAGAGTTCTGTTCCCGGTCGTACTCCACAGGGGTCGCTACATAAAACTTTTTGTCGAAGCCGGTCACGTTGCGATATGCCAACAGAGGCATGCTCAAGGGGCTTGGGCCTAACGATGACGAGAACATATTGAGCGGGGTCCAGGTTCTTCCCTCATGTATGGTGAGAGTGGAAGAGGTAGGAAGGGACAGGCCCACATAGTCGTCCCAATTCTTTTCTTTCCACTCCACATCATCAGGGTCCATGCGGTACAGAAGTACCTCCTCAAGCGTAAAGCATGCTGACTCGTCGCCTCGCGACAGCATTTCCATGTAGCTTGGCGACTCCTCGGCAGGGGGTGTAGGGATGTCATTCTCGGAATTGGAACAGGCGGTAAGTGCGAGCAGCCCTGCGGCTGTAATGGCGAAAAAAGCAGAGAGTCTCATGGGTATTGGAAAGGCTCCTTGTGGTTAGGTTTGCAGGCCATGTCGTGCGGAGCCTTGGTTAGGCGCGACATGCCTCTGATTGTTTTTGCAAAGTTAATAGATTCTTAACACATCTGCAAGAGCGACAATGTTTTTGGGTGGAGCGGTGCGTCCGTCAGGGCAGATACTGGTCCAGACCCTTGGGGGAGAGTACCTCGGCAGCGGTGCGCTCCCTGCGGTTTCGTGCCTGGTTGCTGGCCAGATTCTCCATGTGAGGATGTCCATGGTGCAGATGCCAAGCAGTTGCCGCGAACTTGATGTCCATCTTCCCCACTCCGTTCATCTCCATGCGGGTGGCCAAGTCAGAATCCTCACAGCCCCAGCCCACGAAATTCTCGTCGTAACCGTTCACGTCGTCGAAATCTTTCCGCCAGAAAGACATGTTGCAACCCATGATTCCGGCCCTGTGCTTGCGGTAGCGCGGAGCGAGCCATCTGGCCGCAGGCATTAGATGCAGTGCGTTCAGCCGCCGTTTCTCTATGCCGCAGCTGAATACCCCGAGCCGAGGGAGCCGACCCTCGGCGCACAGGCGGCGTGAACGCTTGTCCGTGAGGCACACACGCCGGCCGCGAAGCATCACGCCCGGCCGCGCCAAGGCCACGTGGTCGGCCACGAACCGGCGCCCCAGGATGATGTCACCGTCAACCTGTATGATATACTCCCCTGTGGAGGCCGCCACGCTCCGGTTCCGTATCTTGGCAAGCTGGAAACCCTCGTCAGGCTGCCACACGTATGTGATAGGGACGGTCGAAGATGCTTGAAGCTCCTTCACTGCCTCGGCGGTTTCTGCTGTAGAGCCGTCATCGCCTATCACTATCTGGTCCGGCAGGTGGGTCTGGTTCAAGGCGCTCAGCACGCACAGGCGCAACGCGTCCGGGCGGTTGTATGTAGAGATTATCAGAGTTACAGTCATGGTTCAAGTTCTTTGTCCCCGCAAAGTTAACACACTAAATGCAAACCGCCAAATCCGCCCCGCCCCAGCCCTTCCATCCCCACACCGCGTCGTCTATCTCCGCACCCTCTTCCAGGGTGGCGCGTACACGGTCGTTCTCAAACTGGAAATCCTGTACCCCCTGCCTCCAAGAACAAAATCCGGGGCGCAGGCGTATTCATATAAAGAACCGATAAAACTTTTTAAAGCCATGAAGACAATTTTTACATTTCGACCCAGCCGTCTGTGGCGCCCGGCGCTTCTGTGCGCCGCCGCTCTCGCCATCATGGCCGGAACCGCCTCCTGCGGCTCCACCGGTACATATTGGGGAGTGGACCAGAGTTACCCCGTGGGCAACGGCCAGGTCTATTACGGAGCCTACGGCGGTGACGGGCCTTATCGCCACCACCATGACAAGAAGCGCTACAAGAAATACCGCAAGGAGCAGAAAAAGTGGGCCAAGAAACAAGCCAAATACCGCAAGAAACAGATGAAGGAGGCCCGCAAGCACCATCGCAGGCATGACCACTGCCATTATGATGACTGAGAGAGTGATTTAACACTGTTTGACATTGGTGTGCAGTCTCGCGGCACACCTAAGGCCTTAACTTTGCACTGACCTCCCACAAAAGGGAGCCAAGTGCATTATGAATACTGCCTTCACAACTTACACCACCGCGCCTGCCGTACAGCCACGCCAGGCACTCCGCCAACGTCCGGCCACGGCGCTGCGTCAGCGCCCCGACACTGCTTTCCGTCAGCGCCTGAGCCGCGACGTCCGCCACATATCCTACACCGACCGCGTCTACGCGCGCCTCACCCTTGCGGGGCGCGTGGTGGCCGAGCTCACCCGCGACCGCATAGACAGCTACGCCACCCTGCTCACCCTGCTCCGCTCCATGGCCCCGGCCTGCTGCCGAGGGCTGGCGCGCCTGTGCGTGCGCAACATGACCCGTGGCTGGACCCTCGAGCGTCCACTCATGCTCTACGCCGCCCCCTCCGCCCCCCAGTGTCCATCCTCGTCCGCCGCCCCGCAAGGCCCGGCTCACTCGCCATCCCGCCCCCTGATGCCCTGGGACGCCCCCTACCATCCCCACTGATTCCCCTTTTCAGTGGATTCTCACAGATTTCATTTGCCAGATTCCCTCAAAAGTAATGGCTTCGAGGGGAATACCCTAATCGGCGTTGGTCGTTCCGAAGGCGGCTGCGACTCTCTATGCAACGACTGGCACTGATTTGCAAGACTGGACCAGATCGATTCTCCGACTTATAAATTTTAACAATCGTTTTTGAATAGATAGTTTGGTCGGACAAGTTTATTTTGCTAACTTTGTCGGACAACTTAAGTTATCTCTTCTTTCTTGCAATCTAAATTTATATTAGTATATGGTACGATTTTATCGCGCATTGTTTGCAGCTCTTTGTTTGGTGGCGGCGCTGACGGTCGCCGCCCGGAGTTACCGCACTGTCTATATTTGCACAAAAGACGGGAAGAAGAGTGTGGTCGCAATCTCGCAGGACCTGCATTTCCGTTTCCCTGACTCTCAGACGCTCGAGCTGGGATACGTTACGGGCGATGCCGGCTCGGAGTCGACTTATACTGAGTGTGTCTCGGTGAGCTATGACAATCTGGAGGCGCTTCGTCTCTCTGCCGATGACCCGGCCGGCATGGATGCCGTCTTCACCGTTTACCCCATGATAAAGGAAGGTGTCCTGCGGATTGACAACGTCAGCGAGCCTTTGAGCCTGAGTGTCTGCAAGGTCGACGGCACCGTGCTCATGAGCCGTTCCGTTTCCGCTCCGCTGGCCCTGGACCTCAACGAATATGGCAGCGGTATCCTGCTGGTGAATGTCAATGGTATAACCTATAAATTCCTGATGAAATGAAACTGCGCGACATACTTTCCATACTTACTATATGCGCGTCGGCGGCCGTATCGGCGCAGACCAACGGTTTTGGCGAAGGCTGCCGCATAGACTATTACAACGCCCAAGGCGAACGCATACATTCTGAAATCCCCGGCAGCGGGCTGGTCTCGGGTCCGCTTTATGGCGATGACAACAGACTCAAGCTCGGCATGCAGATACTCGATTTCATGCCCGACGGCAACGGCGCCTACTGGGTGACATACGATGACCGCGATGTGGCCGAGGTGCGCTTCGTGGCTTTCGGCCAGGAGGACTATCCCCTCACGGTCAAGTGTTCCTCCGATGTGAAAGACTATGGTTTTGTGCCGATTGACGACGACTGTACTCCGCTCCCCTCCGATTTGGCCACTGTGGCTCCGGGCACGAAAGTCAGGATGTACATAGACTTGCCCGACGGTTGGTTTCCCCACATCGAGGCCCGCTATCTGCTGACCCGCGAAGGCTGCATGGTCGACCCGATACCGGATTATGCACCGTGGATGCAGACGTTCAGGGACCCCTATACTTTCGGCGCGCACTCCAGCTGGTATAATTTCTTCTACCACACCGTGCCGGACATGGCGGCGTGCCAGCTGGACACTCCTGCCTCCGACCCCGAAGTGCCCGACAGATACTGGGTAGATTTCACTATGCCCAACGAGCCCCTGCACCTGGACCTGAGCGCATTTCCGGCCAGCGGTTATGTCGTCACCAACACGTTCAGCAGGGCTGAATCGATTGCTCTAAATAGTTTCCTGTATAACATCACACCCGGGCAGCCGCTGCAACAGGTCGAGACTGGTCTGCTGTATTATCTGGCAGAAATGCCCGGCTCCGACTGCCTTGTGAGCTTCATGCATGATTTTGCCAAGAGCTGGGACATGTTCTACAATCAGGACGAAGGAGTCCTCTCGTCAGGGGAATATGTGTGGAACGCCACTATGTGGTCATACGCCTACGCCTTGATTAACCAGTGCAATATGGCCATTGACCTGTTGGACAAGGCTGAGCAGACGGCCAACTCGATGTTGCCCCTGGACGATTTAAAGAATAGGTGGAATTACTACAAGGCCCAGGCGCTCACCCTGCGCGCCCACGCCTATTTACGTCTGTTGCAAGTGTATGCTCCCCGCTGGGAGGACTCGCATGGCGGCTCGGCCGTCACCGTGCCGCTGCGCACCTCCATCCATGACACCAAGGACAAGGCGCCTGCCACCATGAAGCAAGTGCTCGATAGGTGCTACACCGACCTCGAGGCTGCCATCGATTTGTTCTCACAGACGGATTATAAGCGTCAATATCTTTATACCTATGAGCCGGATGTGAATGTGGCTTACGGCACATTCGCGCGTATCGCCGCGCTGCGCCATGATTGGCAGAAGGTGAAGGACATGGCCCATGAGGCTCGTCAGGGCAAGCGCATAGCCACCAGCGAGGAGATTTTCAACGGATACACGGATTACAACAAGGATGAATGGATATGGTCGCACGGCACCCACTATATGTTTGACCACCGATACGCCAACTGGTGCGCCTGGCATTGCTGCAACACGTATGGCGCCATCGAGGGCGGATACACCAACACCATAAGCCGTGACCTCTACAATCAAATTCCGGAGACCGACGAGCGACGGGACTGGTGGCTCACCGTGGACAAGCTCGACGTGAACCCTGATATACCTTATCGGCCTGATGGAGTCAATCCGGCCACACTGCAATTCATCAGCCCGATATTAAAGGAGAAATCCGCTGCCTGGCTTGACGGACATAAGAGCAAACACAACTTGCCGGGAGCCAATGCCTACAGCGGAGAAAAATCCGTGCTGCGCGACGGGGCACAGGTGAAATTCTGGGCCGGAGGCCTTACCGGCGGAGACGCACTCGCCCAGGTGCCATATATGCGCGCCACGGAGATGTATCTGTATGAAGCGGAGGCCTGCGCTGAGCTTGGCCTGGACGCCGAGGCTCAGGCCCTGCTCATGGAAATCAACCAGCCACGCAACCCTCAGTACTCCTGCGCCCTGACAGGGGAGGCCCTCATCGACGAGGTGCGCCTCTACCGCCGCATTGAGCTGTGGGGCGAGGGCTTCTGCTGGTTCGACCTCAAACGCTGGAACCTGCCCATGAACCGCACGCCCTGGCAGGAGGGAGACGTGAACTCCGGAAACACCACGGCCGACCTCGCCGTCCAAGTCCCGGTGAGCCAAAACAACGGCTGGCGCCACGGCATACCTTTGGTGGAATGGAAAGTCAACAAGCTCCTGACCGAGCCGGTACCCGGCGAGAAGGTCACCCCTCCGGCTTCCGCCCCCGCGCCCTCCGACATGCCCCGCCTCATGCCCGTCAGCACGCAAGAGTAAAAAGCCCGCTCTCGCCACCCCGACCCCCCTTAAACCATTAAGTAAGAGTGTCTGGATTTAAATCAAGGACAGCATACAATCCTTATAGAATTTTAATCCGGTTTAAATCCAGACACTCTCTTAAATACGCAGTTGTTACATATCCTCCAAGGTCAATAGCTTTGTCTCGACCTCATATTTCATAAGCAGACAAGACTTGATGTGCTCTACTTTCTCCATAAATGCCTTATGGTCGTAGTTGCGGTGCTGGCGCTTGACCTCGGCGACCACAGCAGTCTTGTCATCAACCTTGATGCCGACTATATCTATTTCGTTGGCTTCCTTCCCTTTTTTGCGTTCCCACCACGAGCCGATGTTCATATACCCGTGGCTTTCCATCATTTTTAGCAAGAAATATTTTTCAAGGATGCGACCGGAATATGTCGGGTAATCCGACATAACGATTTTACGAATGTGGTCATAATTGCCCATTTCAACCAGTGTCTGGTTGCGGTCAAAATAGTTGAACCAGAATTTCAGGAAATTGTCGGTTATCTCATATTGCACGTTCTTTGAGCGCGGCTTCGACATTATAGGACGCACTCGCTGTATCAGTGAATAATCCTCAATCAACCGCTTGAGATGGCCCGCCACAGTCACCCCGCCCAACGCGCTTTCAATCGCGCCCTGAGTGTTCGTCCCGGATGCGATACAGCTGATAACTGAGAAATATAGCCCGTAGTCCTTGCCGAATTCCTCTATCAGCAGGTTCCGTCCCTCATCGATAAATGGAGAGTTCTCCCTGACTAAATAATTGAACATCCCGTCAATCGACAAATCCGTATCCTCGCACAACAATTCGATATATTTCGGTACTCCTCCGGTAATGCAGTAGAAAGCGAGCAGTTCATCGTTGGTGTAGCCCGGTCGGAAATCACGCATAACCTCCTTCATGGTCTCCGTTCCGAAACCGGATAGACGTATGGTAGCGTCCGCTCTGCCAAACAACGGCTCATGGTAACTCTCAAAAATCTTGTGCATCATCGAATACACCGAACCCATCAGCAGAAGATTCACATGCGTATCGTTGCGGTATGAGTCCCAGATATTCTGCATATCGCTGAATACCGATGGATTGATATTGAAGAACTCCTGAAACTCATCGACAATCAGATTGAACTTGCGGGTCTTAGCCAGTTCCATCATCATCTGGAACAGCGACTTGAAAGTCTTTATCTCCGGCGGCACATAACAGTCGAGAGCCGTCGAAATCAGTCCGGCGAACTCTTCGCACAAAGCGGCCTCGTTCTTACGGCTGACGAAAAGATATACCGTAGGACACTCCCCCCGGATGGCCCGCAGGGCAAGCGAAGTCTTACCGATGCGACGCCTACCGGTTATCACTGTCATTCTCGACCGGGATTCAAAGGCACGCCCCTGTATCCGCTTTAATTCCTCTATCTCCTTAGTGCGGTTATAGAATCTCATATTTTATTACCACAGTAATTATTACTACGGTGACAAAGTTATAAATTATCCTTGAGATGACCAAATCCAATTAGGCTATTTCTCTGAAAATCGCCAACTTTGTAGATACAGCACCTGCATCCTCTGTGGTACTGGTACAATGAGTTGGGATAAGGGAGAGGGGTGGGGCGTGTGGAGACACGGGGAGATGGGAATGGCGCGGCCTTGGGGGTCGCGCCATTCTTGTCGGTGTGGGAGAGGGTGGGAGAGGGGGTGTCGGTGTGGGGGAGGGTCAGAACATCACTTTGGTGACGGTGGTGCCGCGTTTCACTATGTAGACGCCTTGGGCGGGTGTCTGCACGGGCATGCCTTGCAGGTTGAAATAGAGGGGTGCGTCGGTGTCGGTGACGATGACTGCGGTGCCCACGGGGGCGGTGTAGGCGCCCTTGTCGCCTGTGAGGTCGTAGATGTGGCCGCGCACGGCTGTGAAGTCGGGTCGTGTCTGCGTGCCTGCCCCGTTGTGGAACACCAGTCCGGTGGTGCCTTCGGGCACCACGTAGCGGTAGATCTGTGTGGCTCCGCTGACGGGCGTCATGTCCGCGCCGGGCCATTCGGAGGCTGACTCGCCGCCCCAGTAGTGTACCTTGACTGTGTTCCAGAGGGCGCTGCTGTTGTCGAAATATATCACGAAATCGTCCGGATTCGGGTCAGGGTCAGGGTCAGGATTCGGGTCGGGGTCGGGGTTCGGATTCGGGTCGGGGTCGGGGTCCGGATTCGGGTCGGGGTCGGGATCCGGATTGGGGTCTGGGTCCGGGTCGGGTGTGGGGTCTATGTGCTGCAGGTCACGCACCTTGGCTATGTCTGCCAGGGCGTATGTGAAGACGTCCACGTCATCCTTCTCTCCGGTGGTGGAGGGGTCTTTGGCGTATTGCTCGAAGATGTTGTCGGTGACTGTGGGGTCGAAGGGGCAGCAGTCTATGGCGCTCTCTCCGCGTGTGCCGATCACGCGTACACCGATGCCGTTGGCCTCCAGCCATTGGCGTGTGATGCCGAGGGTGGAGAGGGGTATCTTCATCTCGTAGAAGGAGTCGAATTTGGTGTCGTGAGGCTTGAGTCCCTCCACGGGGCCTGCCATGAGGTTGTCATAGCAGTCGGGGTCGTAGATGTTGTTGACTATGGAGGGGTCGGAGATGAGTGTCGTGGCGTCGGCCCATTCGGCGTATGTGCGCTGTCTCCACAGGTGGGAGGGCGCGAAGCCCTCCATCATGGCGTATGTTATGCCGACGGTGGAGAACACCTTGCAGTCGGCGCCGTAGTTCGAGGAGCCGTCGGCGCTTGAGGTGGTGAAGAGGCCCGGGGAGCCGAGTCCCGGTTTGCCGCTCATGTAGAGCAGATGGTCCACGTGCAGGGCCGTGCGGTCGAAGCTCACGGCGTCGCCCCAGATGAAGCCTCCGTCGGAGAGCTTGCCGGTCATGCCGGGCTTGGAGGGATCTATGCTCAGGGCCACCACGAAGGGAACATCGCCTATGCGTCCGCCGTCGGTGAGGGGACCGTCACCTTCGCGGGCCCAGGTGTCGCCTGTGTTGACGCACTGCCAGGCCAGGTAGAGGTTGGAGTCGTCCCAGGCGCCGTAGATGGCGTAGAGGTCGATGACGCAGTTCTCGTGGCTGCCTTTGAAGGTGGTGCCCATGTCGTTGGCTCCGCAGGTGGCGATAATCATGTCGTCGCTCCAGTCGGACGCGTTGCCGTCGATTGTGATGGTTGCTGACTTGCCGACCGCCCCGTCAGGGTTGGTGGCATAATAGGCCCGGGTCTCCACGTTGCCCGCTGCCAGGGCCGGAAGAATGGATCCTCCCAGCATGAGGGAGGTCATTAATTGTTTGAACATCATGTGTGGATATTGGTTAACACGTAAGAATTACATATCCGGCGCTTCGAGGGCGCAGGGCTGGGAAAACGTGTGCAAAGTTACTAAAAAAAGTGAGACGTGACAAAGTTCTCGCCGAAAATGCCTATATTTGCAATCATGAATACTGAGACTGAAAACCTGAATCCGGCCCGGCGCCGAGGCGCGAAGGGGGCTGCCGCCTTGCGTGTGGCCATCCTCTATTCCATGCTGTTGTTCGCCGCCGCGTGGAGCGTGTGGGGGTTGTGCACTCCGCTTCTGGGCGATGATCTTGTGGCCGCGTTCCGCAGCCATGACCTGGGCCGTTCGCTGCTCACGGTGCCTCGCTATGCCTGGGGAGTCTGGAACCATTGCAACGCTCGCACCGGTGACATGTTGGCGCCTATGTGGCTCTACCTGCTGCCGCGCGTCGTGAGCGCGTTGTTGCTTGGAGTGGCGGTGTTCGCGGCCATTTGGGGCATGATGCGTCTGGGACTCGCCGGGAGGCGTGCGCCTTGGACCACGGTGCTGACGACTGTGTTGATATATGTGTGCCTGCCTTGGTGGGACATGGATTTTTATGTCTGCCATTTCAATTATGTGTGGGGCGCCGCGTTCGGGACGCTGGCATTGATGCCGTTGCTCGAAGGGCGGTTGCGCAGCCTGCGGTGGCTTTGGTGCCTGCCTTTGGTGTTCGTGGCTGTGGCCACGCATGAGGCCCTCGGGTTCTCGCTCGGGGGTGGACTGGTGGCTTACTGGTGGATAAACCGGCGGCGAATCCATCTCACCGTTGTGCAGAAATGGTGGGTCGGGGCCATGCTTGCCGGGGCGCTGTTCTGTGTCAGCTCGCCGGCGAGTTACCAACGAGTGGGTATCGAGGCGGAGTCGGACCTGCCCGTGTGGGGGCTTTTGGCGCAGACGGTGCCTTTGAGCGTGTTGCTTGCGGCGCGGGTCTTGTGGCTGGCGTGGCGCGGGCGGCTCCGGAGGCTGCTTCCTTCCCGCTGGGTGATGTTCGCGGTGGCGTCGTGGCTGTCTGCCTGCTTCACGTTGGTGGGGGGCATCGAGGGGCGCGGCGGATGGTACGCCCAGATGTTCGCGATAATAGCTTTTGCCTATGATTTTTCGGGCCTTGAACAGAGGGGGGCTATGTCAGGTTCCCGGCTGCGTCGCATCCCGTTGGTGTTGGCGTTGCTGTGCAACTGCTATGTGGTGGTATTCGGGTTGCGTCTTATGGAGATGAGCGGAGAGCGTCGGGCCGCGCTTTCGCTGTGGCGCATGTCTGGCGCCTCGGAGCTTAGGGCAGTAGCTGAGGAGAATCTCGGCAATCCCTGGGTGGCAACGTGTATGCCTCTGACATCCGGCGGAGGCATAGACACCCCTGACTTTTATTACAGTCCGCGTCCGTTGGCCCCGGATGAAAAGAATCCCGCCGACCCGGTCATCGGATTATGAGTCCGTACCGGGAGGGCGGGTGATGTCTTTTTCAGGTCAAGGAGATGTCCTGAGCCAGACCGGATAGATATCTTGTCAGTTCTTGACGGCCTTGTAAAGGAGCGTGCCGCCGTCGGTGAGGGTGAAATTCACCAGATATATGCCGGGCTGCATGCCCACGAGGCTCACCTCGGGGTCGGAGGTGTGGCGGCCGTAGAGGAATTTGCCGTCGTAGGTGTAGATTGCCACCTCGCTGACCTGGCCGCGCAGCAGGCGCACCATGTCGCCGTCGCGGGTTATGGCGGGAGCGTCCGCGTCACTCTCTATCTGGTCTATCTCCACGGGAAGCTGACCTTCCGTGAGTCCCTGGAAATACATTGACACGGGGAAATCTCCCTGTCCGTCGGCGAACTGAGCCTCGGGCACCCTTATCATGACCTCGTGCTCGCCCGCCTCAATCTTGCCCAGGCCGAACACGCGGGTGGGGATGGCGTCGCCGGGGCACCAGTTTGACTGGTTCTTCCACACCAGCTCGCTCTTTACGCGTGAGCCGTAGATGCCGTTTGCCTGGGTGTTGACATAGCGCCAAGGCTCGCAGCTCTTGCCGTTCTTCCAGGTGGCTATCAGCTCGCCGTCGAGGTAGAAGAGGTGTGTGCGGGGTATGTATTCCTCGCCTCCGGCGTTGGCTCCGTGGTTGCTCATGATCAGGGTGAGGTTGGAGTCAGCGCAACCCCCTTCGGGCACTGTGAAGCGATATGTCTTGGTGGCTGTGCCTATGGTGTCGGTGCCTTGTTCGGAGTAGTTGTTGAAATTGTGTCCCTTGAACTCCGGCTTCTTCATGACGATGGGCACGAGCACATGGTCGGTACGGGCGGGTGCCGGATCGTCGAAGCAAGTGAAGGTGAGGGTGCCCGCGAACACGTCGTTGCGGTCGGAGCATCCTTTGATTTGCGTGTTGGCCGCGTAAGGGATGCCGAATACCTCGTATTCCAGCCAGAAGTCATACTTGTCTCGAAGGTTCTTGTCATGGAATATGAGGCTTACCAGCCTGGCGTCGTAGTGGTATCCCACATGGTCGGGGAACTTGTTCTTGTCCATGAAGGGTGTGATGAAGCGGGCGAGCTCCACGCGTGTCACCTCGTCGGGGTTGTATGTCGCGGAGCCTTTCGGCACGAGGGCCACGGAGATGTTGCCTATGCGGTCATAGTTGTCGCACAGGGCGTTGATGGTGACATCCATTTCCATCTCGGAACCGAACCAGTCGAGGTTGGCGTCGGTGAGCTTCTTGGCGTACAGATGGTTGGCATGGCGCAGGATGCCGTCGTCCAGGTCCTTGTCGAATACGTTGCCGTTGTAGCCGTCATAGAAGACCACCTTGTCGAAGGGCTTGTAGACACGCGAATACTCGGTGCTGACCTCGGCCAGGGCTGGGGCCGCAGCCACGCCCGCCAGGGCAAAAGCAAGTAAAGATTTTTTCATGTTCATACAGATGATGCGTTAATCAGTCGTTGAGTGAAATATTCGGCTACAAATATAGTTAGAAAGCCCAAGATTGCCAAATTTACCGCAACAATTTAATATAAGTCAAGTACCTGGGTGTCAAACGCGACGGGTCGGACGGGTCGGACGGGTCGGACGGGTCGGACAGGTCAGACGGGTCGGACAAGGAAACCGTAAATGTTAAGTAATGTTAAATTTGAAAAATCGGGCAAAAAAACATGTCCTGATATGCGTGTATATTATGAATAATTTTGTAACTTTGGGGCGATTAAACAAATACCGCATGGTTTCCTAAACAGATTCGGTATATTTTTGTAATAGGTAGTCTGTCGGAGTGCATATATATGCCAAACCGAGATGAAAACGGCTATTCATTATTCAAATCCACTGACCTGTTCGCCTACCGACGAGTATGCGTAAGACCGCAAAGCAAGCGAGCTCGGTCTCTAATCAAGAGCCTTTTCTGATACAACGCCATGTAAACGAATCACCATGTCCCCGGCATCGTGTTTTTGATTGCAACCTATTGTTTGTGGTTTCAGACCCGTTTTCTTTATTCTCGTGCAGAGTAAGGAATCCGATTCAGAATATCGGCCCCCTCTCTAATAATTACGGCTTCAGGCCGTCAGGCGGATGACCCGCGCTTCCCTCGCGGAGGCCGGCGATGCTGCCGTCCACACACTTGATTCACTATAACTGTAACGAGATGCGAAAACGTCTACTACTATTACCATCACTTGCGGCCCTCACGCTGATTCCGGCGCGGGCGGACTACCTTTTCGA
>URZM01000010.1 GCA_900552315.1 uncultured Bacteroidales bacterium
TCGCCGGGACGCACCTCCAGATTGATTCCTTTCAGTATCTCTTTGCCGGCGATGCTGGCGTGCAGGTCTTCCACTTTAAGCATGTATTCGCTCATATCGGTATTTATGCGTTTGTATTCTTTATGGTTTGTTCGTTAATCGATGTCATGTCGCTTATGGGATAACGTCAGTCGAGCCCCATCTGTTTAGCCTGTCGCAGACGGTGATAATGCTCCAGCTCCGCAGGGCTCTCCGTGCCGAACAGGGCCGGGGCGACCCCCATCACCAGTTCCACCACATTGCCGTCGCCGTCGTTGCAGTATTTCAGCAGTCCGCAGTCCGGCTTCATCGCCAGCCACAGGTTGAAGGCCACGCTCATTATGACGGTCCACTTGCAGAAGCAGAACCCCGCTCCCAGTATCGAGTTTATGGCTCCGGTGTGTATCAGCTGCATGGCGCTGTTGAGCACACCTCCTATCAGCTTGAAACCCATGTACACCAGGGCGAACACAGCCGAGGCGCTGAACATATACAGCGTGTAGCGGCGCAAGGGCTCGCCGAAAGGGGCCTCGGCAAACCGGTCCGCATCCGGGAAATACGGATCCAGCACCTCTGCCATCTGCGTGCAGAACAGGCGTGCGGCCACGAACCCGAACGCCAGGCCCAGCAGCGAGGCCAGCTGATAGACCATGCCCTTCTCCCATCCACGCCAGATGGCGAGGAGCAGGACAGCTATGAGTATCAGCGGGTATATCATGCCTCGGTACGGTGTTAAGGGATGGAGCCGCGTGCGGCACCGCTCACCTAAGAATATGCAAAAGTACAAAAAATATTTCAACCCCTTATCCTTGCCCAAGTATCACCGTGGGGCTTTTGCCAAGAATGTTATTCCTTGGTCGGATATTCAGGTTCTCGATCACATACCATTCCTTCGAAAATCCCGTGTAACCGTACTTTGTGGGTCAAGTCCTTGGAGACAGGAGAAGAAATGAACAAACCTTTCTCAACCATTTCATTGAAGAGCCTGACCAGTGACCTGCCGATTGCCCAGGACAAATTCACAGGCACCGCGTTTCCTATCTGTTTGTATTGAGCCGAAAGAGACCCCCTGAACTCCCACTCATCAGGGAATGTCTGTATGCGTGCATATTCTCGCACAGTCAATGGCCGTGTCTCGATGGGATGGCATCGTTCGGTTTGTTTCTGCGCAGGGGCGCATGTAAGCGTAAGGCTTGGCTCATCCAATGCCAGTCTCCTTGCCATCCCCGTTTTCCCTCCTCCGAGGTTATAGCTTCCTTTCATATAATCACGTGCCACTGTTTCCGGCAAATCCCGCCAATCTCCACCTTCCGGTACAAGTTCCAGCACCGCCTTTTTGGATGCGGGATATTTTTGTCCTGCCGAAGGGGGGACATTGTCAGCGAAAAGTTCTCCAGCATAGAAGGCATCGCGCAAGGTTCTGATTTTGGTGCAAACATCGGGCCATTTGTAATTTACATATGGTGCTATGTCATCTCTGACGGCAATCAATATAAGCCGTTCTCGTTTTTGGGGAACATCGTATTGGATGGCACGTAACACACGGGGTTCTACAAGTGTATATCCTAATTCCTTGATAACTTGCCTTATGGTATGCAATGTGCGTCCGTTGTCGTGCTCTAACAGGCCACGTACGTTTTCACCCATGAATACTTTTGGTCTTATCTCTTTCACGGCTCGTGCAAGTTCAAAGAACAATGTGCCTCGCGTCTCCTCAAATCCCAGACGTTTGCCGGCGTATGAGAACGCCTGACAAGGGAAACCACCGGATAGAAAATCTATCCGGTCCCGGTAAGGTGTAAAGTCAATCTCATGGATGTCTCCTTCTATCACGTTCCATTCAGGCCTGTTTGCCCTGAGTGTTTCACAGGCGCTGTGATCCATCTCGTTGAGCAGGAGATGTGTGAACCCGGCTTTCTCCATGCCCAACGCCAATCCTCCGCCTCCAGCGAACAACTCTGCCGATGTGAATGTCTGGCATGCCACGCTATGTCTCTCTTCTTCCCAACGGGAATTGGCCATGGACATGATTTCCGGTACATGGGATAGTTCGCTAAGAGACAAGACCCTTTTGCCGTTAGAGTCTGTACTTGGGGTATATTTGCCGGAGCGTATCCACGATTCCACAGTGGATCGAGACACGCCCAATAAGTCAGCAAAATTATTTATTGATATGGTCTGGTCAAGTATCATGGAGTTTCCGTTAGAATCCTTCGTATGTTGAAAAAGCAAGCATGTACAGCGCGGTCAGCAGGTCAGCATGTTCTTTGGTCAACTCCTGATATACGGAATTTCTCAGAACAAGTGAATCGTTGTCCCTGACCACATCCTCAATTATTTCGGGGAGAGCCTTGCATAATTTGAAAAAGGCTGTAGAATCCCCGAAAACCATTTCGTAGAACTTGTCCATGGACATTCTTCGAATACGGTTATGGCAACGAGGCCTTTTGTCAAGTGTGATTTTCCATGGTTCATCTTTTGATTTTTTCGATATGGCTTCTACAAGGTAGCAGGTGGCCTGGTCGTCATCAAGTAACTTGCCTTGCATCTTCATGTATGTTTTTTGGGAGGATGCGGCGTTCATGGTGTTGTGTTTGTTTTTAAGCTCTGCATAGACATGTAGATTGTTGTTCTCTACATCGAATCCCCGGTCGGGAACCTCCCAGCCTCCACCCGCATAGCGGAATATATATTGATGAAAATATCCTATGCGGTTGGAGTTACTCTTGTCTATCTGACGGAAACATTCGTCTTCAATGGCTTGGTGGATTGTTTTTCCGTATACCTTTGAATCGAAGGTCAATTTTATCGGGTCGACTATGTTCTCGTTGAATTGCTCAAGGCTTATCTCGCGCCGATAGGACTCTACGGTGCGTTTCACATGCCTGTATATGTTTTCATTGGATATGAATCCCAGATTATAGTCTCTCATCTCTGTGGGTATTTGTCGTTTATATATGCCAAATGCAAAAGTACAAAAAATATTTGTAAGGGGGATACGAAAGCAGGGTGCGTGTGGACGCACCCTGCGGGCATAGCACTGTGTTTTATTATTTGGAACCGGCCGGAGCCGGCTTTTCCTTGGTGTGCGGATGGCTTTTGCGTTTTCCCTGCCTCTTCGGATAGCCGTTCACGCAGGGTCACTTGCCGGCCAGGGCGCGTTCACGCTCGGCGTAAGCCTCCACATTCATGTTGTCGTACTGGGGATAGTCCTTGAGGATCTGCTCGTATACCGCGAGCGCGTCGGCATATTTCTTCTCGGCGTCGAGCACGCGCGCTTTCTTCATCAGCACGCGGGCGGCGATTTCCGGATTATCCTCCTTGGCTTTGTC
Source organism: uncultured Bacteroidales bacterium (assembly GCA_900552315.1). Classification (GTDB taxonomy): domain Bacteria; phylum Bacteroidota; class Bacteroidia; order Bacteroidales; family Muribaculaceae; genus Lepagella. The sequence continues at coordinate 3,351 of URZM01000010.1, forward strand.
GAAAGCCTCGTCATAGGCGCTCAGGGCCTCTTTGTTCTTTTTGAGGTCGACGTAGCAGTCACCTTTCAGCACCATGGCGCACATCTCCATGACGGGCTCGTCGATGTCGGCTGCCTCCAGGGCTGCGAGTGCCTCCTTGGACTTGCCTTCATTGTAGTAGAGGGGAGCCAGCTGTATCTGCGCCAGCGTGGCACCGACCTTGCCTTCCTCCTTCTTAACCGTCTCTTGCATCTCCTTCATCAAAATGGCTGAAATCACAGAGTCCGGATTGTCGGATATCTGGGCATCTTTCTGTGCTTTCTTGTTGGCATTCACTAATGCCGTGGAGTAAGCCTGGGAAGATTTCTTGTCCTGATGTTTGCTCCAGAAATACCAGCCGAAGCCTGCGAGCGCCACGACCACTATGCCGCCCACCACGCCGAGAATCACTTTCTTGTGTTTCTCTACTTTGGAGCTGAATGAGGTCAGTGACTCGTTCAGGTTCTCGATGCCTGTCGGCTCATTCTTTATATCCTTGTTTGCCATTGTGCAAAGATGTTGTTACTTGGTTTTGTTAATCGGTTTTGTTTCAAGGTGCAAAATTAATTGATTTTTTGAAGATGGGGAAATTTTACCCGAAAAAATTGTGCCCCTCCTGAAAAAATAGTATCTTCGCGCAAAAAATCAGAGCAGTAATGGCGCAGGAATTGCATCAACTTCAGAGTCAACGTCTCCAGCAGCGTCTCACCTCGCAGCAGGTGAGGTTCGTGCGCCTGCTCGAGATGAACGAGCAGGAGGTGGAGGCCGCTGTGGAGAGGGAGCTTGACGACAATCCCGCCTTGGAGCGAGTGGACACTGTTCCCGCCGAACCTCGGTACGTGGCTCCTTTCGACCCTCGCCCGCAGCCTGAGTGGACGCCTGTGGCCGCCGATGATTCCGAGACGCTGTATGACCTGCTGGCGGCGCAGATAGGGGAGCGGTATGCCCCCGAGCCGGTGCGCAAGGCCGCTCTGTATATAATAGGCAACCTGGACTCCAACGGTTATCTGCAACGCACACCGCAGGGCATGATGGACGATCTGGCTTTCGGACCGGGCATAGATGTCTCGCCCGAACAGATGTCTCAGGCCCTTGACATGGTGCGGTCCCTGGACCCTGCCGGGGTGGGGGCCGCCAACCTCCAGGAGTCTCTGGAACTGCAGCTGGAGCGCATGTCCCCCTCCCCGGTGCGGGACGACGCGTTGCGCATCGTGCGCGAAGGTTTCGAGGCGTTCACCATGAAGCATCTGCCGCGTCTGGTCACACAGCTCAAGATGCCGGCCGCCAGGGTGGAGGCCGCAGTGGAGATGATACTGTCCTTGAATCCCAAGCCCGGAGCGGCCGTGGGGTCGGGACGCGGAGAGCTTGCCGCCGCCGTGGTGCCGGATTTCCAGATAGATGTGTCGGAGCGCGGGGAGATCACCGTGGGTTTTCCGGGCAACATACCGGCTTTGGCCATCGAGGAGAGCTTCGAGCAGGCCGTCGCTCGCATGAAGGACCGTGCCGCCTCACGCAAGGACAAGGACGCCCGGTTTATCATGGCCCGTTACGGCGACGCCCGCGATTTCATCAACATACTGCAGCAGCGCCGGGACACCCTTTACTCGGTGATGACGGCCATAGTGAAGCTGCAGCATGACTATTTTCTGAGCGGCGACGAGCACGACCTGCATCCTATGGCGCTCAAGGATGTGGCCGCGCTCATAGGCATGGATGTCAGCACCGTCTCCCGTGCCACAGCCGGAAAGTACGTGGCCACATCTTACGGCATAGTCCCCCTACGCTTCTTTTTCAGCGAGGGCTATGACCGAGGAGAGGGAAGCGGGCGTGTATCGGCGCGAAGCGTCCAGGCCGCATTGCGTGCCCTGGTGGAGGGGGAGGACAAGCGCCATCCTCTCAGCGACGAGGCTCTGTGCGCCATGCTGGCGGAGCAGGGCTACGATGTGAGCCGCCGCACGGTGGCCAAATATCGCGACCGCCTCGGCTTGCCTGTGGCGCGCTTGCGCAAGAACATGCAGATATGACAGAAGTCAGAGACATCCTCCCTGCTGCCTCGGCTTCCGGGGCTCCCGACTCCTGGGACTCGCGCACCTTGCGGCTCCTCGGGCCGGATGCCGCCGATGTGCTGGCGCACGCCCGTGTGCTGGTGGCGGGCGTGGGCGGCGTGGGCGGATATGTGGTGGAGATGCTGGCCCGTAGCGGCGTGGGACACCTTGTGCTCGTGGACTCCGACACGGTGGCCGAGAGCAACCTGAACCGGCAGATAATAGCCCTGCGCTCCACGTTGGGCAGGCCCAAGGTGGAGCTGTTCGCGGCCCGAGTGGCCGACATAAACCCCGATTGCCGTGTGGAGACGCTGCAGCGTTTCCTGACCCCAGACAATGTGGAGGAAATTCTATGCTCCGGATTTGATTTCGTGGCAGACTGCATAGACACGGTGGCACCAAAGGTGGCGTTGCTCTCCGCATGCAAGCGGCTCGGCGTGCGTGTGGTCTCCTCTATGGGAGCCGGCGGCAGGCTCGATCCCTCGCAGGTGTGTTATGCCGACCTGTGGGAGACCCGTCAGGATGGACTGGCCCGTGCCGTGCGCGACTCCTTCAAGCGTCGCGGCCACAGGCCGTCAATCCCGGTGGTCTACAGCCCCGAGGCTCCACGCCCGTGCTCGCTGCTCATGGAGCAAGGGCGCGACAACAAACGCTCATCTTACGGCACGCTGGCCACAGTCCCATCCCTGTTCGGCATATACATGGCCTCCTACATCATACGCAAACTCACTGGAATATAAATCGATATGGAGAATTTTCATCTGCGCGACATCCGCAAGTCCTACGGCTCCCTGGAGGTGCTTAAGGGAATCACCCTCACGCTGCCGGCGCGAGGCATAGTGACAATCACCGGAGCCAGCGGGGCGGGCAAGACCACCCTGCTCCAGATTATGGGCACGCTCGATGTGCCCGATTCCGGCTCCGTGCTGTATGACGACCTGGATGTCACCGCCTTGCGCGACAAGAAGCTCTCCTCCTTCCGCGGGCGCCATATCGGCTTTATATTCCAGACCCATCAGCTCTTGCCTGAGTTCACTGCCCAGGAGAACGTGATGCTCCCTGCGCTGATTGCTGGGCAGAAGCGGAGCCGCGCTGCGGAACGTGCCCGGGACCTGCTCTCCATACTCGGCCTCGAGGAGCGCCTGCGCCACAAGCCGTCGGCCATGAGCGGCGGCGAGCGCCAAAGGGTGGCGGTGGCACGCGCCTTGGTGAACGAGCCGGACATTGTCTTTGCCGACGAGCCTACCGGAAGCCTCGATTCCCGCAACCGGGATGAGATATGCCGCGTGTTCCAAGACCTGCATGAGCGTCTGGGGCAGGGCTTCGTCATCGTGACCCATGACCCTGAGCTGGCCTCCATAGGCCAACAGGTCATTCATATGAAAGACGGCCTCATACAGCCCTGACCGCGCTTCCGTGGCATATCAGGAGCCGGTGCCGTGCCTTGTTTTCACTTTGTTTAAATCCATATCGTTGAATCACAACTTTTTTTAAGGATTGCGGGGTTGTGCGGCCGGAGTTTTATGCCTAACTTTGCACCTTGATAGAAGACCGTTTTTTGTGAGCTTTTCTCAAACCCGTGATTGGAACATCTTAACCTAAAATATTCATTGTTTAACTGATGAAATCTTACATTTCTTTGTTATTTATGGCCTTGGCCTGCGTGTTCGGTGTGCGTGCGGCCGACGTGGTCACCTCCGAGCCCTCGCCCCTTCAGGAGAGCAGCCAGGACGTGGTGATCTATTTCCATGCCGACCTGGGCAACAAAGGACTGGCAGGCGTGCCCGCCTCCACCGGCGTGTACGCCCACACCGGCGTGATCACCGACAAGAGCGTGAACAACACTGACTGGAAACATGGCCCCACCAAGTGGGGCGACAACGCACCCAAGTACAAGCTGGAGTATGTGTCGCCCAACCTGTGGAAGCTCAACATAGGTGACATACGCACTTACTATGGCATGACGGCTGACGAGAAGCCCTTGAAGCTCGCCTTCGTGTTCCGCAACGCTGACTGCTCCAAGGAGGGCAAGGACACCGGCAACGCCGACATCTTCATAGACGTGGTGGGCGAGGGCTACCAGGTGGGCCTGTCCTCGGACCTGGACGGCACCTTCGTGGATGACGCGCACTCCACGGTGAATTTCACTGTCACCGCCACGGCCCCCTCCACCCTGAGCCTTACCGTGAACGGCAACCTGGTGAAGAGCGCCGAGGGCGTGACCACCCTGGCTGTCCCCTTCACCTTCACCGACCGTGGCAACTACACCGTGGTGGCCAAGGGCGTGAACGGCAGCGAGACTCGCGAGGTGACAGAGGTGTATTGCTATCCCAAGAGCTCAACACGCGCCGATTATCCCGGCGGAGTGCCCAAGCAGGGAGCCGTGCGCGGCGCCGACGGCAAAGTCACTTTCTGCCTGGCGGCCCCCGGCAAGAGCAGTGTGATGATAGTCCCCAGCTGGGACGACTATGCCGCCCTGGACAAGAACGTGATGAACTACCAGGACTACGAGGGCCAGCGCTATTTCTGGATCACTGTCCCCGGACTGGACCCTGACACCCAGTATTTCTATTATTATATGGTGGACGGCACCCGCAAGGTGGCCGACCCATATGCCAAGCTTATCCTCGACCCGTACAACGACAAGTACATCAGCAAGGAGGTGTATCCCGGGCTGCCTGACTTCCCGGCAGACAAGGTGGGCACCACCGTGCTCGCCGTCTATCACGAGAACATCAACAAGTATGACTGGCAGGTCAAAGACTTCAAAGGCCCGCGTGCCCAGGACCTCGTGATCTATGAACTGCTTCTCAGGGACTTTACGGGTACCGAAGGCGCCGCCAACGGTGACGGCACCCTTGCCAAGGCCATCGAGAAGCTCCCGTATCTCATCGATATGGGCGTGAACGCCATAGAGCTGCTTCCCGTCAATGAGTTCAACGGCAACAACTCATGGGGCTACAATCCCAATTTCTATTTCGCGCCGGACAAGGCTTACGGCACGCCTGACGACTACAAACGCTTCATAGACATCTGCCACAGCCATGGCATCGCCGTGATTCTGGACATGGTGTTCAACCAGAGCGACGGCCTGCATCCCTGGTACCAGATGTATGACATAGCCTCCAACCCCTTCTACAACCAGAACGCGCCTCACTCCTATTCCGTGCTCAACGACTGGAACCAGAACCATCCTCTCGTGGAGCAGCAATGGTATGACTGCGTGAAATACTGGGCCACGGAGTACAAGGTGGACGGTTTCCGTTTCGACCTGGTGAAGGGCCTCGGCGACAACGAGTCCTACAAGAGCGGCACCGAGGCTTACAACGCGAGCCGCGTGGCGCGCATGACCCGCATACATTCGGCCTTGAAGGAGGTGAAGCCCGACGCTTATTTCATAAACGAGAACCTTGCCGGAGAAAAGGAGGAGAACGAGATGGCCGCCGACGGCCAGATGAACTGGGCCAATGTGAACAATGCTGCGTGTCAGTATGTGATGGGCTACAGCTCCGACTCCAATCTCAACCGCTTCTACTCCGAGCGTGACTCACGTGCCTGGGCTTCCACCGTGTCGTATGCCGAGAGCCATGACGAGGAGCGCATGGGCTACAAGCAGAACGCTTACGGCGTGGCAGGCGTCAAGGGCAACAAGGAGGTGAGCAAACGCCGTATCGGATCCTTGCACGCGCAGATGATCCTTTCCCCCGGCCCCCACATGATATGGCAGTTCTCCGAGCTGGGCAACGAGCAGACCACCAAGAACAGCAGCGGCAACGACACCAGCCCCAAGAAGGTGAACTGGAACGCCCTGGAGGATCCGGACGTGGCCGGCCTGCGTCAGAACGTAGGTGAGCTTATATGGATACGCACGCAGAATCCCGAGCTCTTCGAGAAGGATGCCGTGAAGCAGATGAATTTCGCCGCCTCCTCCTGGGAGAACGGACGCTTCCTGTATTGTTCCAAGAACGGCAAGGAGCTTATCCTGGCCCTCAACCCCAACGTAAGCGGTGACCGCACCTTCGAGTGCTCCAACATGTTCTCCTCCAAGAATGACGGCGACTACCGCATCGAGTCCGCCTCATACAACACCACGCCGACCTTCAGCGCCTCCACGGGCCGCATCACCGTTCCTGCCAACTCCTATGTCGTGATCGTGAACAACAAAGTGAGCGGCATAGACGGCATCGAGACAGACGGCGCGGACCGCCACACCGAGGTCTATGCCGTGGGCGGCGACATAGTGGTCAACGGCGACTATGATACGGCCGAGGTCTACACAGTCTCGGGAGCGCGCTCTCCAATGACCGGGCTGCCTTCCGGCGTATATCTCGTCCAGGTGGACGGAGTCACGTATAAGGTGGCCGTGCGCTGACATATCTGTCGCAAAACCGGAAACATGTTGTAAAACATAATTTTTAATAACCCCTGCCGGGGGTATTGTACACAAAATTTTTGTAATTTTGTCATGAATATCTGCGGCCTTGGGCCAGGAGTGGCTCGGTGAGGTCGCAACATACTGTGCATCAACCTAATAAAAATACCTGATATGGCAAAAGTTAAAGGAGCTATTACCGTGAACACAGTGCGCTGCAAGGGTTGCAACCTTTGCGTGGTGGCGTGCCCGACAGACACGCTCGCACTTTCTCCCGAGGTCAATGACCGCGGTTACCATTTCGCCCACATGGCAAATCCTGACAAATGCACCGGCTGCTGCTCATGCGCCTGGGTCTGCCCGGACGCCTGCATCGAGGTGTATCGCGTCAAAGTGGACTAAATCATCTAATTAACCATCCCAACACACATTCCCCCAGTCTAACGATATGAAAGAAGAAGTAAGACTTATGAAGGGTAACGAGGCCATCGCGCACGCCGCCATCCGCTACGGCTTTGACGGCTATTTCGGCTACCCCATCACCCCTCAGTCAGAAGTGCTTGAGACACTCGAAGAACTCATGCCTTGGGAGACCACGGGCATGACGGTCCTTCAGGCCGAATCCGAATTGGCCGCCATCAACATGGTGTACGGCGGCGCCGCGTCCGGCAAGGCCGTGATGACATCCTCCTCCTCGCCCGGCGTGAGCCTGAAGCAGGAGGGCATATCCTATATAGCCGCAGCCGAGCTTCCGGCCCTCATCCTGAACGTGATGCGCGGCGGCCCGGGCCTGGGCACCATCCAGCCTTCGCAGGCGGACTATTTCCAGGCTTGCAAGGGCGGCGGCCACGGTGACTACCACCTGATAGTGCTCGCTCCGGCCACGGTGCAGGAGATGGTGGATTTCGTGGGCCTGGGCATGGACCTGGCCTTCAAGTACACCAACCCCGCCATGATCCTGGCCGACGGCATCGTGGGCCAGATGATGGAGAAGGTGGTTCTGCCCGAGCAGCGTCCTCGCCGCACCGAGGAGGAGATACGCAAGCAGTGCCCCTGGGCAGCCAACGGCCGCAAGGACATGCGCAAGCGCAACGTGATCACGTCGCTGGAGCTCGAGAGCTCGCGCATGGAGGTGATAAACGAGCGTCTGCAGGCCCGCTACGCCGAGATAGCCAAGAACGAGACCCGCTGGGAAGAGATAGACACCGAGGGCGCCGACTACCTGCTGGTAGCTTTCGGCACCGTGGCACGTATCTGCGCCAAGGCCAAGGAGATGGCCGCCAAGGAAGGCATCAAGGTGGGCATCGTGCGCCCCATCACCCTGTGGCCCTTCCCCTACGAGGCCATAGAGAAGGCCGCCGAGGGCAAGAAGGGTATCCTGTGCGTGGAGCTGAACGCCGGCCAGATGATAGAGGACGTGCGCCTCGCCGTGCATGACAACCTCCCCGTGGAGCATTTCGGCCGTCTGGGCGGTATCATACCCAGCCCCGACGAGGTGCTCAAGGCTCTCAAAGAGAAAATCATTAAATAATTAACCCTCTGAATCTCACCAATGGAAATCAATGATATCATCCGCGAGGAAAACAAGGTATACTGCAAGCCTGAACTCCTCGATGAAGTGCACATGCACTACTGCCCCGGCTGCTCTCACGGCGTAATCCACAAGCTCGTGGCCGAAGTGATAGCCGAAATGGGCCTTACAGAACGCACCGTGGGTGTAAGCCCCGTAGGCTGCGCAGTGTTCGCATACAACTATATCGACGTGGACTGGGTGGAGGCCGCCCATGGCCGCGCACCGGCGGTAGCCACCGCCGAGAGCCGCCTGTGGCCCGATAATGTGGTGTTCACCTACCAGGGTGACGGCGACATGAGCGCCATCGGCACGGCCGAGTCTATCCACGCGGCCAACCGTGGCGAGAACATCGTCATGATTTTCGTAAACAACGCCATCTACGGCATGACCGGCGGCCAGATGGCCCCCACCACGCTTGTGGGCCAGAAGACGGCCACCACTCCTTATGGCCGTCGCGTGGACCTGAACGGCCACCCGCTGGAGATCACCAACCTCATGGCCATCCTGGACGGCACATGCTACGTGACCCGCCAGGCCGTGCATACCCCCGCCGCCGTGCGCAAGACCAAGGCTGCCCTGAAGAAGGCCTTCGAGAACGCGCTGGCCAAGAAGGGCACCTCTGTTGTAGAGGTGGTGGCCACCTGCAACTCCGGCTGGAAGATGAGCCCCGAGAAGGCCAACGAGTGGATGGTGGAGCACATGTTTGAGAAATACCCCCTGGGTGACCTTAAAAACAACTAATTAAGAGGTTGTTTAAAAAGAAACGTTAAAATTTGGGGCGGCTGATTTTTAGATAAAAGCCTTTCAAGCCGCAGGAGCATAGCGGGCTATGTGACCAAGGCGCGGAAGGCTTTTAGCAAAAAGCAGCCGGACCGAAAGCGATTTCTTTAACAACCAAGGCTTGAAGCATTGATAAATTTAAAATACAAGGAAATTTAAAAATAGCGATTGACTCGTTCGTGCCGGCTGCTTTTGCCTTTTGGCTCAGTCACATAGCCCGCTATGCTCCCTCGCCTGCAAGGCAAAATCCGCTCGACATGAACGACCCCAAATTTAACGTTTATTTTTAAACAACCTCTTAACACTCATGAAATACTACGCCATAATAAATGACACCCAGGTAGGCCCTATGGAGCTTCCGGAACTTGTGGAGGCAGGGCTGATGCCGGAGACCTACGTCTGGTGCAAAGGGATGGACGACTGGCAACAGGCCAGAGAGGTGGCTGACATCTGCCGCTTCTTCCGCAACCGCATCTTCGACCTAATGCACCCCACAGCCGCAGACCCGGCCACCCCGGCAGGAGACCAGACACGCGAGTTCCGCCTTATGGACGACGCCGACTACAAAGGCATGAAACGCCGCGAGTTCTACAACGCCGTGGGCGAACAGGTGGCGCACACCGCCAAGGACCCTGACCAGGAAAAACTGGAGCAGGGCATACCGCCGGCCCCGCTTCCCGGATGGCTCGCGCTGCTGGCCATATTGCTGTTCTTCCCCCTCGGCATACCGGCCCTGCTGCAATCGCGCAAAGGCCAGAAACTATGGGCCGCCGGACTGGAGGCGCAGAGCCACGAGACCGCCCGCTCGGCACGCATGTGCGCCGGCATGGCGGTGTGCCTCGGCGTGGTGGCGCTCTCGGTGCTCGTCCAATACCTGCTGCGCTGACCAGCAAAGGCGCCGTTTTGGTCTTTTCACAGTTTTTTCGTAATTTCGCACCTTATGAAGGATGTAATACAACCAGTGCCTCGTGAACTGCTCGAAGCGGAACTCACCGAGGAGAGACGATTGCGACATACCAACAAAGGAGACAACGACATCTATATAGTGGATGCCTTCTGCGCACCGCACACCATGCGCGAGATAGGGCGTCTGCGCGAGATAGCCTTCCGCGACGCGGGCGGAGGCACAGGCAAGGATTGCGACATAGACGAGTTCGACACCATGGAGCCGCCATGCCGCCAGCTCATAGTCTGGAATCCGCAAGAGCGAGAGATAATAGGCGGCTACCGTTTCATATTGGGCAAAGACATCCGTTTCACCGAGCCCGGCAAGCCGCGTATCGCATCCTCCCACATGTTCGATTTCTCGCCCGTGTTCCTGGAGAGATACCTTCCCCGCACCATAGAGCTGGGGCGCTCCTTCGTCACGCTCGAATACCAGAGCAGCAAGGCGGGACCACGCGCCCTCTATGCCCTCGACAACCTCTGGGACGGACTGGGAGCCCTGACAGTGGTGCATCCCGACATAAAATATCTGTTCGGCAAAGTGACCATGTACCCGAGCTACAATCGTGAATGTCGCGACATGCTCCTGTATTTCCTTCACAAACATTTCCCCGACCCTGAGCAACTGGTCCGGCCCATAGAGCCGCTCGCCATGGAATCGGACGGTGCGTCACTCGCCGAACTGTTCTGCGGCTCGTCGTTCAAGGAAGACTATAAGATACTGAACCACGCCATCCGCGAACATGGCCTCAACATCCCCCCCTTGGTGAACGCATACATGAGCCTATCCCCAACCATGAAGATGTTCGGCACAGCAATAAACCACGAGTTCGGAGAGGTGGAGGAGAGCGGCATCTTCTTCGCCATATCCGAAATATTCGAGAGCAAGAAAAACCGCCACATAGGCACCTACAATGGCAAATAGACCACGCGCACTGACCTCCGGACTGGCGGGGATAGCCTTGGCCGGACTACTCCCCGCCACGGCCCATGCCCTGGAGGAGACCGACTCGGCCGACATCGGGAGACCTCTGTTCGAGATAAGCCTCATGACCGCAGGCAATTCAAGTTCCGGAACCTTCGCGCCATACTACATAGCCTCCAACTCGGACGCGCTCGTGACCCAAGGACAAGGCATACAGGAATATCTGCGTGCCGAACGTCCGCTGCTCGCCACAGGCCGGTTCGAGTACGGATTCGGAGCCGCCCTGCTGGCAGGCTACACGTCGGACGTGGACTACCGCCGCTGGGACGCCTCAGCGCACACATTCACGGAGCGAGGCCGCCATCCGGGCTACGTGAGCCTGCGTGAGCTATGGGCCGGAGTGAAATACCGGAGCCTGTTCATATACGCCGGCATGAAGCCTGTGGACGAGGGGCTCTTCAACTCCTCGCTCGGAAGCGGAGACCTGGTCATGAGCCGCAACGCCCTGCCGATACCACAGGTAAGGGCCGGATTCATCGATTTCCAGGACATCCCGTTCACCGCCGGCTGGGTACAGATACAGAGTGAGCTGGCATACGGCAAATTCATGGACTCCGACTGGCTCAAGGATCACTACGCATATTACAACTCGTTCATAACCACGGGAGTGTACATGCACTACTCGCGCCTCTACTTGCGCACGGACCCCGACCGGCCGTTCAGCGTCACGGTAGGCATGCAGCAGGCGGCGCAGTTCGGCGGCGACTGGCAGCGATACTCCCAAGGTGTCCTGCAATCGTCCCAGAAGCAACCAGTCAGATTCAAGGATTTCATAAACGCCCTTTTCCCATGGACCGGAGGCTCCTCCTCCACCGAGGGAGACAAGGCTTATTACAGCGGCAACCACCTCGGGTCATGGGACCTCATGCTTTCCTGGCGCCTGCCCGGCGGATCGACCATAAGGGCCTACATGCAGTCGCCCTGGGAAGACGGCTCCGGCATAGGCAAGCTGAACGGGTTTGACGGCGTATGGGGACTGGAATACCGGTTCGCCCCCTCATCGAAAGTGCTGAAGACGGTCCTGGCCGAATACATAGACCTTACGAACCAGAGCGGCCCGATGCACTGGGCTCCCGGCGACTTTCCCGGCACCACGATACCGGGCGAGGCCACAGGCGCCGACGACTATTACAACAACTATATGTACAACGGCTGGGCCAACTACGGCATGGCCATAGGCACCCCCTTCACAAAGTCTCCCATATACAACACGGACGGATACATGCGTTTCACGGACAACCGTGTGCGGGGATTCCAGCTCGGGGCCGACGGACGCATCGGGTCTCGGGTGGACTGGCGCGCGCTTTTCTCCTACCGCACATCGTGGGGCACACCATTCCTGCCCGCGCCAGAGAAGAGGCACGACACCTCAATGATGGTCGAAGCCTCCTATGCCGTGCCCGGCGTGCCCGGCCTGAGCGTGGCCGGGGCACTTGCCTTTGACACCGGCTCGCTGTATGACGACAATTTCGGAGCCTTGCTCAAGGTAAAATACCTCATTCCCGTACATCTGAAATGAAGACAATCGCTATCACATTCCTCACCTTATTTCTCTTGGCGGCCGGGGGCTGCACCCGCAACGACGGGAACATAGGCAAGCAGTTCGGCCAATGGAAGCTGATGAGCATCTCGCGTGACGGTGCCGACGACCCCTCATACAAGGGCAACATATACTGGAGTTTCCAGAACACCACCATAGAGATGAAAGAGGTGACGGACGAGCATGAGGCTTACCAGGCTTTCGGCTCATACCGCATATCGGACAACACCATGTTCCTTTCCTTCACCGACCCGGATTTCCCGCCAAGGCCCGTCGCAGGACTTCCGAGAGAATGTGAATTGCAAATCCTCAAGCTCACCGGCTCCTCCATGGTGCTCGCATACGGCGAGCCAGCCACTATTTACACTTTCCGAAAATGGTAACAAAACAACAAGTACTGGTCACCGGGGCCGACGGCTTCATCGGCTCGCACCTCACCGAGCTCCTGCTCGAGAGCGGCTACAAGGTACGCGCCTTGGCGCAATACAACTCGTTCAACAACTGGGGATGGCTCGAACAGGTGCGCCATCCCGACCTGGAGGTGGTGTGCGGCGATGTCCGCGACCCTGATTTCTGCCGCCACATATGCAAGGGGGTGGAGATCGCCTTCCACTTGGCGGCATTGATTGCCATCCCTTATTCCTACGTGGCGCCCGACTCATACGTGGACACGAACATAAAGGGCACGCTCAACATGTGTCAGGCCGCCCGCGACATGGGTGTAGGCCGCCTGCTCGTCACCTCCACCTCGGAGGTCTACGGCACGGCGCTGGAGGTGCCCATAACAGAGAAACACCCCCGCCAGCCCCAAAGCCCCTATTCGGCCACCAAGATAGGCGCCGACGCCATAGCCATGAGCTTCTACAACGCCTTCTCCCTGCCTGTGACCATAGTGCGCCCTTTCAACACCTTCGGGCCGCGCCAAAGCGCCCGCGCCATCATACCCACGGTCATTACGCAGATAGCCGACGGACAGCGTGTGATAAAAGTCGGGGACCTCACCCCCACACGCGACTTCAACTACGTGAGGGACACCGCACGCGGCTTCCTGGCCATCGCGCAGGCCGACCCGGACAAGGTGGCGGGGCAGGAGTTTAACATAGCCACACAGCGCGAGGTGAGCATGGAGCAGACGCTGCGGACCATAGCCTCCATCATGGGAGCGGATGTGGAGTGGGTCACGGACCCTGCACGGATCCGTCCATCAAAGAGCGAGGTGCGCCGCCTGCTCGGCAGCGCCGAGAAGCTGCATGCTATCACTGGTTGGCAACCGGAATTTACCCTCGAGCAGGGACTGGAGCGCACCATAGCATGGTTCACTGACCCTGAAAACCTCAAAATGTATAAATCAAATATTTACAACCAATGAAACACAACCGGACAGTTGTAATGATGCTTGGAGGCGCACGCCGTGTCTCCATGGCCGAGCTCCTTGTGAAGAGCGGCGCGCGTCTCGGCCATGAGGTCGAGATCCTCAGTTACGAGCTCACCACCCAGGTGCCGATAGCGGCTGCCGGCGAGGTCATCGTAGGGCTTAAATGGTCCGATCCGGGTGTGGTAGATGACATCGTGAGGATATGCCGGGAAAAAGAGGTGGACATTATCCTCCCCTTCGTGGACGGAGCCATAGAGATAGCCTCGCGTTGCTCGGCTCTGCTGCCCGGAGTGTTCGTGCCGGTAAGCGACGCGGACGTGGCCGCGAAGATGTTCGACAAGGTGGAAGCCGCCAAAGCCTTCAAGGAGGCCGGCATACCCATCCCCACCACATACTCCGCGCTCACGGCAGCCGTGCCCGCCATAGCCAAGCCCCGTCACGGGTCGGCCTCGAGAGGCATAAAGGTCTTCCACAACATCGAGGACCTGATGCACCTCCAGAACATCAACGACTATATAGTGCAGGAATATATCGAGCACCGCGAGGAATACACGGTGGACTGCTACGTGGACATGAGGGGGGAGGTGCTGTGCGCCGTGCCGCGCATACGCCTGGAGGTCATGGGCGGCGAGGTGACCCGCACTCGCGTATGCCGCATACCGGCCCTCGAGGATATGAGCCGCCGTGTCATAAAGGCGTTCAACCTGCGCGGTCCGGTCACGCTGCAGTTCCTCCGCGACCTGGAGAGAGACCGTTTCCTGCTCATGGAGGTCAACCCCCGTCTGGGGGGAGGTGTGATATGCTCCATATATGCTGGAGCCCCATTCACCGACTATATCATACAGGAATCCCTAGGCGTGCCCCTTGCCCCTTGCAGCGACTGGACGGACGGCACGCTCATGGCAAGATACTGGAAAGAGGTCATTTTCTTCAACAATTGACATGGACACACCCCACACCATAATTATAGCCGAGGCCGGCGTGAACCACAATGGCTCCATGGAGCGCGCACGCCGCATGGTGCATGCCGCCAAGGAGGCCGGAGCGGACTATGTAAAATTCCAGACTGCCGTTCCGGAGCTTGTGATTTCCACCTATGCCCCGAAAGCCGAGTACCAGAAAGACACGGACGGGGCCGAGCGTTCCCAGCTCGACATGTGCAAGGCCATCCATCTGCCTCTCGGCGCGTATGCAGAGCTCAAGGAGCTATGTCGCGAGGTGGGGATAGGTTTCATGTCCACGCCCTTCGACCTAGTGAGCATAGACCTGCTCCAAAAGCTGGGACAGGACTACATGAAGGTGCCGTCAGGGGAGATAACCAACCTGCCGTACCTGAGAAAGATAGCCGGATACGACACCCCCGTCATATTGTCCACCGGCATGGCCACGATTCCGGAGATACGCACTGCTGTCGACATCCTCACCTCCGGGCCTCTCACCGCCCGGGACATCATCGTGCTCCACTGCAACACGGAGTATCCGACCCCCATGAGGGACGTGAATCTCCGTGCCATGCAGACCTTGGCACGGGAACTTGGTGTACGCACAGGCTATTCCGACCACACCCAGGGCATCGAGGTGCCGATCGCGGCCGTGGCCATGGGAGCCGCCGTGGTGGAGAAGCATTTCACCCTCTCGCGTAAATTGCCGGGACCCGACCACAGGGCATCACTCGAGCCGCACGAGCTGAAAGCCATGGTTAAGGCCATACGCAACATAGAGCAGGCGCTGGGCTCGGGCGACAAGCATGTCACCCAGAGCGAGCGCAAGAATATGGTCGTGGCCAGGAAAAGCATCGTGGCGCTCACCGAAATCAAGAAGGGAGAAATCTTCACCGAAGAGAACATCACGGTCAAACGACCGGGAAACGGTGTCTCCCCTATGCTTTGGGACCAGGTGCTCGGACAAGCCGCTGCACGCGATTTCGACGCAGACGAGCCAATAACCCTTTGAGCCTATGCGTGTAGCCATAGCTACCACCACCCGCGCCGACTGGGGATTGCTCTCGCCCTTGGCCACCGAACTCCGGGGCCGAGGGGCAGATGTCCGCATCCTGGCCGCCGGAATGCACTTTATGGAGTCTATGGGCATGACATACCGCGAGATAGAGAATGACGGCTTCAAGATAGAGAAAGCCATTCGCACACCCGAGACACCTGCCGAGGAGGCTGCCTCATGCCTCACGGCGTTCGCCAACACCCTCGCCGACCTGAGGACTGACTGCATCGTATGTCTCGGGGACCGGTTCGAGATGCTTGCCATAGCAATGGCCGCCGCCATGACACGCACGCCGATAGTACACATAGCCGGAGGAGCCATCTCCGAGGGAGCTTTCGACGACTCGTTCCGCCATGCCATCACCAAGCTCTCGTCACTCCACCTGTGCGAGACCCCCGAATACCGCCGACGGGTCATAAGCATGGGCGAAGACCCGCAGCGCGTGTTCCACACAGGTGCCTTAGGAGTCTACAATATCCTTAATGTAGAGCCGATGCCCCTTGTCGAGCTGGAAGCCTCCATCGGATTCAGCTTCACGCCGCGCACCGTGCTTTGCACCATGCACACGGCCACCCTCGACCCGCGTCCTCCCCATCTCCAGCTTCGGGAACTGCTCGACGCCCTGGCCGACACCCCTGACCTGCGCGTGCTCTTCACCCACCCCAACAACGATGTCGACCCGCTCCCGCTCATCGCCATGCTCCACGAGTTCGCAGACAGAGACCCGCAAGCCTACAAGGTGGTGCCCAACCTGGGCCGTGTACGATATATCTCCGCGCTGCACCACGTCTGTGCCGTGATAGGCAACAGTTCAGGAGGAATAGTGGAGGTGCCGTCGATGGGGATTCCCGTACTCGACATAGGCATACGCCAGAAAGGCCGCGCACGCGCCGCGTCCGTCATCCACTCCGACGGCGACAAAGAATCCATAAAGCAAGCGTTGCGTACTGTCCTCTCACCTGCCTGCAAGGAACTCGCCGCACATGCGGTGAACCCCTACTCTCTGCCGCACACGCCGCGCCTCATGGCAGACATAATGCTCTCCACCGATTTCTCCATACTCCTTCCAAAAAGATTCATAGACTGATGGCCACTCTTTTTCTCATCCCGGCACGGGGAGGATCCAAAGGCATCCCCGGCAAAAACATAAAGCCATTCTGCGGCAAGCCGCTGATATGCCATTCCATAGACCATGCCCGCGCATTGAGCGACGACGCCCTCATCTGTGTCTCCACTGATTCGGAGGAGATACGCCGGGTGGCCGAGGACCATGGCCTGAATGTACCGTTCCTGCGCCCGGCCGAGCTGGCCACCGACCGCTCGGGAAGCCGCGAGGTGATGATTCACGCCCTCGACCGCTACCGCGACATGGGTGCCGATATCGATCGCCTGGTGCTGCTGCAGCCCACCTCCCCCCTGCGCACATCCGAGGACATACAGAACTGCCTGGACCTCTACACCCCGCAGCTCGACATGGTGGTCTCGGTAAAGGAAGCGGCCACCAACCCCTACTACAACGCCTTCGAGCCGGACGAGGACGGCTATCTGCACATCTCTAAAGGGCCGGGCACATACACACGCCGCCAGGACGCGCCCAAGGTATGGGAATACAACGGCGCCGTCTATGTCATAAACCCCGAATCGCTCCGCGAGCGTCCCATGGGTCTGTTCGAGCGCAGACGCATGTACGCCATGCCGGCGGAACGCTCCGTGGACCTCGACACCCCGCTGGACTGGCTCATGGCCGAACAGTTGGCCTCTACCCTGCGATAAGTCTTCCCAACGCCTCGGCCAGCTCCGCAGCATCGGTGAACACAAGGCTCCTGTCCACACGCTTGCCGCGCGCGTAGACCGACCCCGCCGTCTCGGCAAGCTGACGCACCTGCCCGTCATACATCCCTTCGTGGTTCCACACCAGTATGGGCTTGTCGGCATGAGGGTCCACACGCTCCTGCACCATGATGTGCGAGAGTGTAGAGATCCACTCGTCTATGGTACCTATGCCCCCGGGGAGCACCACGAACACATCCGCCATCTCTATCATACGCCCCTTGCGCTCATTCAGATTCCTCGTGCTCAACGTCTCGTGACACACGGGGTCCGCCCTGTGGCCGAACACCTCCGGCACCACGCCGATGACCCGGGCCCCGCTGTCCCTGGCGGCCTGTCCCACCGTGTGCATCAGCCCGGCGTTCACGCCGCCATACACCAGTTCACCGCCACATCTTCCTATCACCGAGGCTATAAGCTCCGCCCCGCTCGTCACCGCTTCGGGCAAGTCCACCCGCGACGAACAATATACTCCAACTCTCTTCATATCAACATTTATTTGTTTTGTGGGCGGCTGCAGGCAAGGACCTGCCGCCCGGTTTGAGATAAAGAGGCGAGGGCCGTGCATGGCATGTGCTGCGGCCCTCGCCCTTATGAATTGCCCTATGCCCGCCTGTGCGGGTCATAATCGGGGTTCTGTTTCTTAGCGAATCATCTGCTTGCTGACCTTGTCACCCTGGCGAACGATGAAGAGGCCGTTCTCGGGATTGGCCACACGCACGCCCTGGAGATTGAAATACTCCACGGGAGCGTTCTCAGTCTCGATTGCAGCTGCGGATACAGTAGCGCCGACAACGGTCAGAGTGGCGGTGGAGGGAACGAAGGTGAACTTGTAAGCCTGGTTGGCCGTTACGTCAAGGACACAGTTGCCTGCGGGGTCGCCGGTGAGGGCGAAAGAAGAGTTCTCGGCATCGAAAGTGACACCTGCGGCATACCACTCGGAGCCTGCACCGTTTATCTGCTGCTGAACGCCGAACTCACCGCCGGAAACAGTGGGAGTGAGGGTGGCGGTCCAAAGGTCGTCACTCTCCTTGTTCAGAGGATAGTCCTTCCAATCAGTTTCAGCTATGCCGTCAAGCTGGCCATGCACCACGTAGGTGATTACCTTCTCCACCTCACCTGTCTCGGTGACGTTGAGTATCATGTTGTTGGTGTCGATACGGAATGTGTACTCACCCGGCTCGATTTTCCAGGAAGCGTCCACATTGGCTACCATGGCGTTGTCGCCGGCCACTGCCGGAGCATCCTTGACTGCGGGAGAGAAACGGTGACCATTGACTACATCCCAGCTTCCTATCTCGGACGCGAATCCGAAATATGCCACCTTTTCCACCTTGCCGGACCATGTGAAGACTCCGTCCTCAACCTTGGTGAGTTCCTGACCCACAGCACCGGAAGCGAAATTGCCCCAGCCTTCGATCTGGCCGATGCCATACAGTTTGTCAACACCTGCGAACGCGGAGGAGCTCATCGTGAGTCCTGCAAGAAAAAGTAAAACTTTCTTCATACCTTTGAAAATGTTTATGATTAATAATATGGTGAATTAGAATATATTAGAAAAGACTCGGAAATCAGAACACCACCTTGGTGCGCTTGCCGTCCTGAACCCTGATGTACACTCCCTGTCCGGGACGCTCCACACGCATTCCAGACACGCTGTAATACTCCACGGGAGCCGAAGCGTCCATGTCAGGCGCAGTGACGGAAGAGGGGTCGGACACGTAGATCACAGCCGCGCCCGTGGCACCCACATGGCCGCTGATCTTGCCGCCGGCCACCGTGAAGCTGCCGCCCCCTATCACGTCGGTATACGCACCGTCGGGCATCGCACCTGCGGGATTGCTGACCTCCACGTCCTTGGCCACCGGGGTCGGAAGCATGATGAAGGCCGCCGTGTTCTTGCGTGCGTTAACATAATAGCCGGCCGCCCCGAAGCTCACAGCCTCGCTCTCCTCCACGCCGGTGGTGTTGATTCGGTAATTGTTGACCGCAGTGATGGCGGCGTTGTCAAGCATGTCGGTGGAGCCTTTCACACCCATCTTTATGTCGTTGTATCCGGTCTTTAGAGGACGTGACAGGTAGACAGCCGCAGCGTCCTTGCGGCATGCCGACATGAGATAGACACGGTCTATCACCTGCTGGGACATGTACTTGGTGGGGCCTCCCTGGTTCGCGAACTCGTCATGGCTCTCGCCCCAGTACACGAGGCGGTTCGAGGGTATGCCCGGGCCACCGTCGGCAGCAGGCTTGGAGAGGTTGCACGTCACAGACGGCATCTTGCCGGACTGGAACTGGTTGCGCAGCTTGGCGGCAAACCCGTTGTCT
Organism: uncultured Bacteroidales bacterium; assembly: GCA_900552315.1. Lineage (GTDB taxonomy): Bacteria > Bacteroidota > Bacteroidia > Bacteroidales > Muribaculaceae > Lepagella. The sequence continues at coordinate 23,137 of URZM01000010.1, forward strand.
GTCACAGACATGTAGTCTGTGTACTCACGCATCACCTTCCACTCCGTGTCGGAGTTGGAGCCGGGATTGTCCAGCACCTCACCGTAGAAATACAGGCCCTCCACCTCGGCCATCCTGGACCAGAAGGCGCAGTCTTCCGAAGGAAGGCCGATATGCTTTGCGGCATCCCAGCGGATACCTTTCACCCCTATCGAGGCCAAGTCCTCAATGAAAGCCTTCGCACGCTCCTGCACCTCCGGCAACTCTGAGTTCACGTCCTTGTACTCTCCGAGATTGCCATGCGTTATGGAATGGCGGTTGTTGTAATTGACCGCCCCCTCGTCCCTCAGACGGCCGCCTTCGTCCCACCAGGAATCCCTGAAACCGACTCTGGGATTGATATGGTTCGCCACCACATCCACTATTATCTTTATACCGTAGGCATCAGCCTCCTCACACAGGTTCTTCAGCTGGCTGCGGGTGCCGTTGCCGTTGGATATGAATTTCAGGTCATTGGGCAGATACGCATAAAACCACTCGGCACCCGAGGCGGCATTCCCCTGCACGGGCGACACCTGTATGGCTCCGAAACCTGCTGCCGCGATGCGAGGCAACTCCACTCGTATGTCGTTGAATTTCCAATTGAAGCAGTGAAGGATGTTGGCCTGCTGTATATCAGACGGCATGGCCGCGCGACATACCGGAACGGCCGCCGCGAAAAGCACGAATGCGGGAAGAACAGTCTTGAGCATTTTCATGACATATAGTCAACGATTTATTCAGAATAAGCTAAATGAGACGGCATCGCGTGCTGCCGGGCATGAATAGTGTTATAGCAAGGATAACATGTAAGATCACTAATACCGACTGCAAAGTTAATGAATTTATAGTTAACGGCAAAATAAAAATTCATCACAAATCCAGGCGCGCCCG
>URZM01000011.1 GCA_900552315.1 uncultured Bacteroidales bacterium
CTGTGAGAAAGCCCTTGAATTTGTCTACCGCTTCCTTCATCTGAACGTCAGACAAAACGGGAGTTAAAATGAAAACGGTTTCGTACTGATTCATAAGTGAATTAGTTGTGTAAAAAAATTGAGGTTAATTTATTGTGAATCAAGACGATGCCTGCAAGCAAGCAGACAATTCGCCCCAATCCGGCTGCAAAATTACGAAAAAATCCCCATCCACGCAACTTTTCCCGCCCCTTTCCGCCAAAATCCTCGGCATTGCTCTATGAGGAGGGTTGACTAACCGAATCTTATCTCTGCATGGGCGGAGTTGGCGCAGGGCGAAGCCCGGAGGATACGCAGAGCGTTTGAAAGTACACCGCATTTAGATATCTGTTTTTGGGCACTGTCAGCGGGTAGATATGTGGTAATTAGGCGGGGAAATGATTTTGCCGTTTTTATGGCAATTCTTCTCTGAACCCTTATTTATAGCCGATATCTGTCCGAGATACACACAATAGTTCGTGCTGGAATGTTCGCAACCAGATTTGTCAGTCCTAAAGTCATCTGACTCTATGGGGTACGGATATGTAACCCAGTTGATAGTCATAGAAGATGTTGATGATTCAATTATGCCGTCAGTATTCTGTCCGCAGATGCCTGCTGCGATTACTCCTGCCGTCGAAATAGTTCCGGAGGATGTGCAGTTCCTGACGGTTCCCCCCTTGTTTTCGTTGCTGTTATAATTGATTACAGCAATTCCTGCTATTCCGTGGTCATAGTAAGGTATATCGCGGTCAGAATTACAAAAGTTAAGTCTCCAATCATCGGATGTCTTCGGATTATATTTTATCTTGCCATTATAGTGGCAATCATCTATTAATCCTGAATTACAATATGCTATTCCTGAGGCCAACATGTAGCTATTGTCTTGGTATCCTATAAAAGTGCAATTGCTGTTGCACTTTCTTATGACTCCGCTATTGGTGTTGCATATACCGTGAGCAATTAAAGAGAGTTGATGCTGCGAAGCACCTATGCCTTTGCTTCGATCTTCAATACATCCGCTTGCCACGCAATTCTCAACAAGGCCATTATTGTATCCCACTATCATGCCATGAGCTTCAGATGCCTTGACGTTGTCAGCGATGACCTCACAATTCTGTATGGTGGGCACGCCGTTTAATTCAGGAAGCATCCTGTCGGAGTCTGCAGAAAAGCGACCTGTTGGTTTGTTTTCGAAACATAATGGTATTATTCGGTCAAAACCTCCGGAATAAACAACTTTACAATTTTGAATTAATCCGATATTGCATTGAACAAAGCCATAATCTCCGCTGATATTTGCTTCAGGCTGTCCGGTAAAGTTTATATTGCAATTTTCAATAGTTCCGAAAGAGCATCTCACAATGCTGTTAATGCCGCAAACGCTCTGAGGGGTTATGTCTATTTTAAGGTTACATAGCCTCCCTTGGGTTCCGATATGTGGAATTATATACTGATTTTTATAGTTGGACAGAGGCATGGCATTGTATTTTATGGAATGTCCATTGCCGTCAAATGTACCTCTGTAGAAAAGTTCTTCAGGTATATCTGAAGACCAATATTCTTCAAAGTCAGTATTGTAAATAAGACCGTAGTCACCCAAATCAATATCTGTCATTAGTTTGACATTTGTAGCAAAAGCTTTATCAGGCTTATTGGCGAACAGCTTCTTTTCAAACTCCAGAAATTGTTCTTTAGTGTAGATATACAATATTTCGGTTGCCTCATCGCAGGTGAAGCTGAATGATTCTTCAGAATCATATATATTCTCACCATCGCTTACATAAGCGGTATATGTATATCGCTTTTCTGCCAACAGGCCGGAGACTTTAACTGTATAATCGTTAATCACAAACGAATCACCGACGCGATGCGAATGAATCAGCGCTGTGTTTTGCTCATTCATTGGTATATATAATGGGGATTCGCCTACCTCTCCGACAATTTTAACGCCGGCGACACAGGGTTTTATCGCATTGCCATTGTTGTCAATAGGGAATCTGAACCTGACTCCTAAAAATGCCGGTTCACCCTTCTTGTCGGCTCTGGTTTTCTTGATTGTACCGGTAGCTTCCGGGATAGGATATCTTACACTGGAATATTTATGCATGGAATATGAACCTCCGGTAGAGAGCTTCTTTGAATAATTGTAATTTTTCGGAGGTGCCAGATTGAATGCGTTTCGGGAATCCATTCCTTTCCCTAAAGCAGCCAGGTAACCTTCAAAGATGGGGTAAACCTCTTTCCCAAGACACTCTTGGGAAGGCCCAAAATATTCTATGGTATTCTTTTTGACAACGCATGCATCCCTAAATTCGCCAAGTATTTTTCCCGCATAGCATTTCACGCACCATATAATTGTATGTTTGAGGGAGCCCATTTGGTTTTGGAAAAATTTCTCACCGAGGTAAAAACCTTTTATAGGACCAGGTTGTCCATTTATGTCCGTGGCTTTTTCTCGAGCAATTGAAACACCTGTTTTTTCTGGATGTTCGGCCAAAGACGTATATCCCCTTTTTTGTATGTCACTCATGCCGTTAATGGGGAATACGAGTCTTCCATCTGGTGTGCCATGACATCCCACCACTACAATATCATAATCACTGAAATATCTAAAGTATGATGGATGGTATGATGGGATGCTGTCCAAAGCCCATTTGAAAGGGATACCTCCATTTTTGCGATTCAAAGCAATAGCCTTTCGAACATGCCTTATGTCTTCGTCTCGAAGGGTGCCATCGGGAGAAAACAATAGAATGTTTCTTCTATTCAAGAATCTTACCTCCCCGTTTGCGCCTGACCGTGAACCTATAATTTTTTTGGGGGTGATATTAAAGTCGTGGACTGCAGAGGAATATTCGTCTGAGTTGAAAAGCGATGCAATGGAGTCAACCATGTGCTCTAAGTGTATTTCCTCTATCTCTGTTTGTGGATACTCATAGGGTCTCGGTGTCAGGTTTATTTCCATGATGCGACCGGATTTTAAATGGATCTTGGCAATGGAATTTATGGTGTCGACTTTCTCTACGATGCTCAGTGTTGCGATAGCTTTCAACATGGACTCGTTGTCTGCAATATATTTTTTGATACAGTCATCCACGACATTCGTTTCTTCAAGCACGGCTTTGTATTCGGATTCAGAAAGCATGGTCCCGTATTCTTTTGTCCAATCGGTCTCTGGTGGCGGATCATTTGGAAATAGCGGCTCATCGGTAGAACATGAAACTATTGCACATATCAATATTGAAAGTAATCCGATATATGAAAGGGAATAGAAAAACTTTGAAACCATAGTTGAATTTTTATGGGGAGATATATGATACTCTTGTAGATATTGAGATTTTACAGGCGATGCTATATTTGACAGTCTTGTTCGCAAAAGGGTGCAAGAGTCTCGCTGAAGGTAGCGTGCCATACGGATATTTTTAGAAACGTTATATATTAGATTCTATTTTGCAAAGGTAATAAACATTTTTTGCTTGCCCCAAATTTTTTTAATAAAAATATATTTAGTGTCCACAGAAAATAAGACACAGAGAATGAGACCCAAAAAACAAATTAGTATAAAGTTCAGTAAGGTGCTATTAGTCTGCTATACCTAAGCTTGTTGCGGCATTATTTTTTACGGCCGGTCATTTTCAGGAGGGTGTCGGCGGCGAAGGCTAAAAATACGAGTATTCCTAAAAGCATGATATAAATTTTTAAGAGTTACTGATTGTGTGGCGGCTTGCGGACACGGTTTTGGGAGCGGAGGCCGGGCCTCGCTGAAATTCCGTTTGAGGTGCAGGCGCTTGTCGCCGATGTCTGTTCTCGGTGCAAAAATACCTGTGCGTGTATGCCGGATTCGGACACAGGTGTGTTAAAATGTTTTAATTTCACTGATGTGCTGGCCTCGGGTTTCGGCATCTCATGCCTTTAAGAAATGGTGGATTCGGCAAAATGTCTTAACTTTGCGGAGTGAATGTCGAGGCGGGGCGTGCTGTTTGCAGAGCGGCGGATGGTCGGGCTATGAGCGGTAGGCGCGTTGGCTCACGTTCAGAGGTAGCATGCAGCCCGTTGAGGTATGCGGCCTGCCGATATATGTAGTTCACTGAGGTATGCAGTTCACAGAAATAGGGTTCGCTATATTTTTCGTGGCGGTGTTCGCGCTGTACTGGTTCGTGCTGCGCAGGCGCACGGCGGCACAGAACGTGCTGCTGCTTGCTGCCAGCTACCTGTTCTACGGGTGGTGGGACTGGCGTTTTCTCGGTCTGATCATGCTCACGACCGTGACCACCTACGGGTCTGCGTTTCTGGCGCGTAAGCCATACGGCAAAGCGGCCGTCACTGCCAACATAGCGCTCAATCTCGGCATATTGGCCTTGTTCAAGTATCTTGGCTTCTTCACCGAGAACCTTCAGCGGCTCATAGCGGCCTTCGGGTGGAACATCGGCTGGTTCACGGTGGACGTGCTGCTGCCGGTGGGTATATCGTTTTACACGTTCCAGGCCATAGCGTACAGCGTGGATGTCTACAAGGGGAGGGTGGAGGCGTGCCGCGACCCGCTGGCCTTCGCCACATTCATAGCGTATTTCCCGCAGCTGGTGGCTGGACCCATAGAGAGGGCCTCGAGCCTGTTGCCGCAGATAGAGAGGCCACGCCGCTGGGACTACGCGCAGGCTGTGGACGGTTGCCGCATGGTGCTGTTCGGCCTTATGAAGAAGGTGTGCGTGGCCGACATGCTGGCCATATATGTGGATCGGCTGTATGCCGACATATCGTCGCCTGCCGTGTGCGTGGCGGCCGGGCTGCTGTTCACCCTGGAGATATATTTCGATTTCTCGGCTTACAGCGAGATAGCGCGAGGCACGTCGAGGATGCTGGGCATAGAGCTGATGGCCAATTTCCGCTTCCCGTATTTCTCGCGCAATGTGGCCGAGTTCTGGCAGCGATGGCACATATCGCTCATGAACTGGTTCCGCGACTACCTGTACATCCCGCTCGGGGGCAACAGAAAAGGCCGGCGGCGCACCATATTGAATACCATGACAATATTCGCCCTGTCGGGACTATGGCATGGCGCGGCCTGGAATTTCATAGTGTGGGGCATATACTGGGGAGTGGTGTATGTGGTGGCGAAGCAGGTGTTCGGACAACGTATGTCGAAAGCCCCGATACGATACATCTCTCTCCCGGCCATGATGGCGACCTTGGCTTTCGTGACATTCGGTTTCTACCTGTTCCGCTGCGGCACCGGCACCCAGATGTTGACCGGGTTCAGCTATCTGTGGGCGTATGCCTTGACCTTCGGCGTGCTGGTCGTTGCGGCCATTGTGTTTGTCAAGCTCGTGAGGCTGTTGCAGGGGCGGCGGATTGTGAGGCGCTTGATACTTGCCCTGTGTGCCTTGTGCGCGGCCGGAGCCTTGGCCTTTAACCCGGCATTGTGGGTGGAGGTGCTGAAATTGTGGTGGGCGGTACCGATGCTGCTTGTCGTGGCCATAGAGTGGCGTTGCCGCAACTCCGACCATCCCATGGCCATGGTGCCCGGCGGCGGTGGGCGCGCCTGGGACTGTATTGGGCATGTCTTGTATGTATAGTCCTGAGCGAGCCCACAGAGATGAGTTTCATTTATTTCCAATTCTGACCTTATGGCACTGCGACGCACCCCCCTTGGTTTCATGCTGAAGGCAGCCCTTGTGGCGCTTCCCGTATTGGTGGTGGCCGTAGTCTTTTACGTAATCGCGGACCCGTTCATGGTCATAGGCCGACATGACTATTTCCCGGATCCTGCGAGGGAAAAGCTGCGGATAAGCGCTAACAAGGGAATGGCCACCGTACGGAACTACGAGCGGCAGGTGTCGCAGGGGCGGGAGTATAATGCCTTCATCTTCGGCTCGTCCATATCGTGCTACTACGACCCTGCGGAATGGGCGCGTATCCTGGGCGGCGACGTGCGGCCTTACCATTTCGATTCAAGCAGCGAGACACTGACCCAGATGGCGCGGAAGGTGGAGTATCTTCACCACAGGGGACAGGAGATAAAATACGCGCTCGTGGTGCTCGACCCTTGGGTGATGCAGGGGCACGACGAGGACAGTCCGTATCTGGTCAGCCCTCCGGAGCTTGAGGGGACGCTCATGCAGCGGCTCAAATTTTACTACACGTTCTTCCGGGCTTCCACCAACGCAGATTTCCTGAAGAGTTACATATACTCGAATATCACCGGGGAACCAAGCACTGTAGGGCGCAACAGGGTATACGAGGAGCAGCCGATAGTGTATGACCCTGTGACGAACCATGAGTCCATGCCGGAGTGGGACAGCCTGATATCGCATGACCCGGCCAGGTTCTATGCCGAGCATCCGCTGATGCCATCGCCCCAGAAGGCGGAGCAGGCTCCGGTCACCATAAGAGACGAATACCGCGACGCGCTGGAGCGGATAGCCCGCATTTTTGCCTCCGACGGCACTGAATATCAGGTAATCATCGGTCCCAACCGTCGCAAGGTCACCACCAATGAGAGCGACAGGCGGCAGCTGTATGCCATATTCGGGAAGGAGCGTGTGCATGATTTCAGCGCCATCTGGGCTGACGAGCTGGAGTGCGACACGCTGCTTTACGACAATGTGCATTACCGGCCCTCGTTCGCCTCGCGGCTGCTCCGAGCCGCCTATGGCCGGTAAGTAAGGTATATAGTCAGAGAGGCGAGAGGGGGCTGAGGGCCTGGATGTGGCCCAGACGCATTTCCACGACGCGTCTCCAGGGATAGAGGTAGGCGTACCTGCGTCCGTCGGCCTCGGAGACGAAGGGGTAGTAGATCATGCGGACTCCTTGCTTGCGAGTGTAGCCGAAATCCACGTCGGCAACGAACTCGCCGCGCGCGGTCTCGTCCACGGGCATGAAGAGCCGTCCGTCAAGCTCCCGTATGTGCAGGTCCACACCGCCCGGCACCGGCGGCACAGCCGTTCCGGAAGAGGCGGTGACGCGGCGCAGCTGCTCCGGCACCGGGATGAACTGCCCGTTGTCGTCACGGTGGTAATAGATGTTGACGAAAGTCAGGTTTACCGGGGCCAGCAGTGGGGTGAAATCGGGGGCGTACAGGCAAATCAGCGGTGAGGTATGCTCGTCCGGCACCTCGGCGAACACCGAGTCCCGGCCACTCTTCATGTGCATGTCGAGCGCCTTGCGGTATGCCTGCCCGATGCGTATGGTGTAATAGTCCACCATGACCTGATGCGCGAAGGTCAAGACCAGGAGCAGCGCGGATATGCACCTCGACATGAGAGAGCGGGAGGATGCCAGTGCTGGCCACATGCGCCTCAAGAGGCTCATGACAGCCACGACGGCACAGAACTCGGCCCACCAACCCGTGCGCGAGGTGCGTGTGGTGAGGAAATGTATGACGACACTCGCGAAGGCGCTGACAACAAGCGCCATGACCACAGGGTCGGCGAGCAGTCCGCGCCACTTGGGGCGGCACAGGGCGACTCCGGCTGTCAGCAGCATGAGGATGAACGCCGGGTGCTGGAAGCTGATGAACAGCACACGTCCCGCGCCGAACTCATTCTCGCCCGTGACATTAGCCACTCGGTGCCACGACGTAGGCCACGCGAGCATCCAAATCATGCCCAGCGCGAGTCCTGCCGTGAGCCACCATGCGCGCGGCGTGCGCGTGTGCGGATAGAACAGGAGAAGGAAACCGAAAGAGGCGAGCAGCGGCGCTGTGAACCCTTCGTGCCACATGCCCGTCAGCACTCCGGCCAGGAAAATCCCTATATTTCGTCCGCTGCCGTGGGAGAAGAACAGGCGCATGGCTCCCACGGCCAGGAAGGTGGACCAGATGTAGTTGAACTGGAAATTCTCGACACCCATGGAGTCATACCAAGGCATGAAGAAGGCCCACAGGCACATGCCCAGGCACAGCAGGGGGGTGAGACGCCTCGGATCCAGTCCGGCCAGGCGAGCGCCCCAGGCCATGGAGACCCCCCACAGCAGCGCGGAGATGCCGGACCCGACCCACTTTGGGAGAACCATGAAGGGGACGCAGACCATGTTTGCCAGGCGCACGTTGTCGGTAGTGATATGCTCGGTCCATGTGTCCACCATAGCCTGCCAGAGGGGGGCGCCGGGCACGCCGTCGAGCCAAGGCTTCAGGTGAAACGAATACCATAGGTCGTCGAGATATCGCGGCATCCCGATGAAGAACACGGCGAATGTGACGGTGAGCAGCGCCAGGATCGCAGTCCCGGCGTATGGACGAGGTGTGCGTGCGGCGGACATGGACTCAGGACTCTGTGTGTACGATGCGTGAAACGATTTCTGCCGATGTGGGTCGCGGAGCCGTGCCGAACAACGGCGAGGCGCAAGGGGGCGGCGTTGCCTTGTCGGTGCATGTGGAGTGGTATTCCGGCGCTCCGGTCAGGGTCTCTACCTGCGCTATGTTCTGAGGGTTGATGCCCGATCCCGGCATAACTGCGTTCCGTCCGTTCGCCTGCCTCACCAGGGCTGCTATGATGTCGGTGCCTTCGGCGGCAGTGGCCTTGGTGCCGGAGGTGAGCAGTCGCGGTATGCCCAGCTCTATAATTTCTTCCAGTGCCGATGCCGGGTCGCGGCACTCGTCGAAAGCGCGGTGAAAGGTGATGTCCAGCCCCTCGCAGTGTTTCAGCAGTCGGCGCATGGCGGCGATGTCGATGTCACCCCGGGGCGTGAGCGCGCCTGTCACCACGCCGTCGGCCCCTGCGGCCTTGGCCGCCTCTATGTCAGCCTCCATGACCGCCAGCTCGCGGGTGGAGTATACGAAATCGCCGCCACGGGGACGTATCAGAACATTCACGCGCATCATGCCCTTCTCGCGCACGGCACCCACTATAAGTCCCGCCGAGGGGGTCAGGCCTCCTACCTCGATGCCGGAGCAAAGCTCCACACGCACGGCGCCCCCGTCGCGGGCGGCTATCACGTCGGCCATGGAGGTGCAGCACACCTCAACCTGTCTTGTTCTCATTTTTTTATGCAAGATTATACTAAACGCCCATGCGGGTCGTTAATAAAATGTAAACTATCATTTAACACCATGTTTGCCTATGCATAAACTCTACACAGCCAAAACCATTTCGGCGCCTGACGCCGATGATTCAAACATGAAGACTCCACGCATGTCTACCATCAGTTTCCTGCGCAATTTCGCGAGAGCATACACGTTCTCGTCCCAGACAGGAACCGTCATACTCAACTGACGGAAAGTTCCGGAATTTACCGGAAGCCGCAAGACCGCCGCGCCCATGTCCCCTCAGCGGGAAGGAGCGTGGCGGCCTTTGTATGTCCCGTCGGGATGACGCGGACAGTTGCCTGAGGTCATGGAGCTGATGGAGCTGTAACGCGCCCCGCAGAAGCGGCAATAGTATGCGGAAGCCGCCTCGCCGGTGTAAGGAGAGTGACGGCCTTTATAAGACCCTTTGGGGTGGCGCGGGCAGTTGCCTGAGGTCAGCGAGCTGATGGAGCTGTAGGAAGAGCCGCAATATTCGCAGAAGAACTTTTTCTGGCCGCTGTCGCCCTGGTACACGGCATGCCGTCCCTTGTATGAGCCATTTGGGTGGCGCGGACAGTTGCCCGAGGTCAGCGAGCTGATGGAGCTGTAGCGCGCCCCGCAATACTGGCAGCAATAGTTGTCGGCCAAGGCGCACAGGGCGCATGCCGCGAACACGAGGGCTAAAAGGTATCTTTGCATAGTCAAGACTGTTTTGTCGCGAAGTTAACAATAAATGCCTCTATTTCCAAATTTCCGGATGGGTCCCGTCACTCATTGTCGAAGCGAAGGGTCTCTGCGGGCTTTATCCTGCCGGCGAATTGCGAGGGCAGGATCAGCGCCAGCCATGTCAGGGCTGTGAACCCGGCAAATACAGCAATGAAATGCAGCGGCTCCAGGCTCACAGGCACGAAATCTATGTAATATGCCTCCGGGTCGAGGGGTATGAGACGAGTGTATTTCTGCACCAGAATCAGGGCGAGCGCCACGCCGCCTCCCGTAAGCATCCCTCTGAGGCCGATGCGTATGGCCAGCAGGATGAACACATTGCGTATCTGGCGGCGTGTGGCTCCCAGGCTCCTCATGACCCCGATGAACCGGATGCGCTCGAGTATTATGACCAGCATCCCGGAAATCAGCGTGAACACGGCCACGGCGCACATGAGCGCGAGAATCACCCATACGTTGACATCGAGCAGGTCGAGCCACGCGAAATAGTGCCCTCCCTTGTCAAGAGCCGTGGCGCTTTGGAAATTCTGTGTCACCTGCCCTTTGCGTATGGCCGAGTTGAGGTCTGCTATGAGTCGGCTGTTGTGTTCCGGCAGCCGGTCGAAATCCTCGGTCATGATTTCTATGGCGGACCCTTGCAGGGAATCCAGACCGGTGAGCTGCCGCACCATGGCCGCGGAGCCGTATGCGAAATACTGGTCGTATGAGTCGAAATGGGTGTTAAACACGCCGCTGACGCGCACTTTGCGTGCTTTCAGCTCGTCGCTCATGAACAGGTTGAGGGAATCCCCGGCATGTACGCCGAGTTTGTCGGCAGCTGACTGAGACACCATTATGTCCAACGGCCTCATGGGGTTCAGCACAGAGCCGGACACCAGGTTTGATTTCAGGAAAGAAAAGTCATAGTCTCTCTCCACCCCGCGCATGTACAGCCCTTTGAACGAGTCGGATGTCTTGAGCAGCACGGGAGCCGTGACCATGAGGTCGGCCCGTTTTATGTATGGTCGCGAATTCAGGAACTCCCGCAGCCCGGGGGTGTATTCCACCACAGGGGAGTCCTCTTCGTACTGCATCGCCGGATACAGGCTTATGTGTGCGTCAAAACCTGTGATTCTGTCGCGTATCTGGGTGCGGAAGCCGCTTACCACGCTGATGCTCAGAAGCATCACGGCTATGGACAAGGCCGTGGAGATGACGGCCACCTTCAGGGCCGGTGACCGTCGGGTGCCTATGCCTGACAGGGCCAGGCGGCGGGCTATGAACAGTTCTGTCTTCAAAATATGGTCTTGATTACTTGATGGTGAGAGGGTAGGTGTCCAACGCCGCCTTCAGTACACGCAGCGCAGAGGCCAGGTCCTCCTTGTTGAGGACATATGCCAGGCGCACCTGGTCCTTGCCTGCTCCCAGCTTGGTGTAGAACCCCGAGGCCGGGGCCATGAACACCGTGGCCCCCTCGTGTTCGAACTCTGTCAGGCACCAGCGGCAAAACTCCTCCGCGTCCGGTACCGGCAACCTGGCCACAGTGTAGAACGCGCCCATAGGGATAGGTGAGTATACCCCGGGGATGCGGTTCAGTCCGTCGACCATGAAATTGCGCCGCTCCACATATTCATTGTATGTGTCCAACAGATACTCCGGACTCGCGCTCACCGAAGCCTCGGCCACTATCTGGCCCAGAAGCGGCGGCGAGAGACGTGCCTGGCAGAATTTCATGATGCTCTCTTTAAGCTCTTTGTGGCGTGTGATGATGGCGCCTATGCGTATGCCGCACTCGCTGTAACGCTTCGAGACGGAATCTATAAGCACCACCCGGTCCTCGATGCCCTCGAGGTGGAACGCCGATATGTATGGCGCTCCGGTGTATGTGAACTCGCGGTACACCTCGTCCGAGAACAGGAACAGGTCGTGCTTCAGCACCAGGTCCCGCAGGGCCTCCATCTCGCGGCGAGTGTACAGGTAGCCCGTGGGATTGTTGGGGTTGCAAATAAGTATTCCTTTGGTGCGAGGGGTTATGAGCGCCTCGAACTCTTCCACTGGTGGGAGCGCGAACCCGTTGTCGATGCTTGCCGTCACGGTCTTTATCACCGCCCCGGCAGAGATGGCGAAGGCCATGTAGTTGGCATACGCTGGCTCGGGGACTATGATTTCGTCACCTGGGTCGAGACAGGCCATGAAGGCGAACAGCACCGCCTCCGAGCCTCCGCTCGTTATGATTATGTCCTCCGCCTCTACGGGGATGCGGTATCTGTGATAATATTCCGCAAGTCTCGCCCGCAGGGAGGGCAGCCCTGCCGACGGGCTGTATTCCAGCACGGTGCGGTCGATATGCTTCAGCGCCTCGAAAGCCTGAGGGGGAGATGGCAGGTCCGGCTGTCCGATGTTGAGGTGATACACTTTCACGCCGCGTCGCTTGGCCTCGTCGGCCAGCGGCACGAGTTTCCTGATAGGGGATGCGGGCATCACACGCCCGCGTTCTGATACGTTTGGCATTTTCAGGATAAGAGGGAGAGGTCTACACTATATAATTATTACATCAATTTTCTTTGAGGATTTCATCTCGCTCTCAGTTGCCAGAAGGCCACTGCCGAAGCTGCGGCCACGTTGAGCGAGTCCACGGCATGGTGCATGGGTATGCGCAGCACGTAGTCGGCGTCGCCCACGGCCCTGGCGCTGAGTCCGTCACCCTCCGTGCCCATGCGCAGCGCCAGCCTCTGTTCGGCGGCGGGCAGCGGCGAGTCTATAGGCAGCGAGTCGTCGCTCAGCGCGAGCGCCGCCACCTTGAACCCCGCGCCCTTGAGTTCCCGCAGACTATCGTCGGTCCAGGTCCAGGGTACCAGGAACACGCTGCCCATGGACACGCGCACGGCGCGGCGGTTCAGCGGGTCGCATGTGGAGGGCGTCAGCAGAACTGCGTCAATGCCGAGAGCGGCCGCCGAGCGGAAGATGGCTCCTATGTTGGTAGTGTCGGTGACCCCGTCTATCACCACCACGCGCCGCGCGTCGCGGCATATCTCTGCCACCGAAAGGAACGGCTTGCGGCGCATGGCGCACAGCACACCCCGCGTCAGCTTATATCCGGTAAGGGCCGCCAGCAGCTCCCTGCCGCCCGTGAATACCGGCATGTCTGCCGGGCAGCGTGCTATGACAGAGGCCGCGTCGCCCTCGATATGCCGCGCCTCGCATAGCAGCGACACAGGCTCGTAACCGGCATCAAGGGCCACATGTATCACTTTCGGGCTCTCGGCTATGAACAGCCCTTCCTCCGGCCTCAGCCGGTTGCGCAGCTGGGCCTCGGTCAGAGACACGTATGGCTCGAGCCCGGGTGTCTGCAATGTCGTGATTTCAATCCGTCTCATGATTCAGAGTGTGTGAGGCATGGAGTCGCGTTCTTGCCACGTGATGCGGGCCGAGACCATCTTCTGTCCATCCCGCAGCAGCTCGCAATCATTGACCGGGCCGCTTTGCGAGGCGCGTACCAGCACCACGTCCTCGAAATAGCACTCATGGCTGAAGGCTATGTCGAACCTGCTCACCAGGTTGCGGTCGAAGTGGGCGAGCGGCCACCGGTTGAGGATAAGGTCTATGTATCGCACCGTGTTGACATGGCGGTTGAAATCCAGGTCGCAATACCGGAACGTGTATTCAAACTCCAGGCATCCCTCCGGGGGGCTTGCCAGACGCGGCATCCTGGGGATGGGACACGGGAGCGCGGGGCAGGGGAGCGGCTCGGCGCAGATGGCCGACAGGTCCCCGAGAGTGCGTCTCTTCAGGTCTATGGCCACCCACACGGTGCGGGCATGGCCTATGACGGCCCCCTCGCCGTCCTCTATGAGCATGTTGCGCTCCGAGAAGCGCCGGTTTATGTTGTCTATCCAGGTGGTGATGGAGTACGTGTCGTTGATTCCCGGATAGCGGCTCATCTCCACCGACAGGCGCGACAGCACCCAGCCTATGCCGAGTGAGGCCAGGCGGGTGTAGCCTATGTCCAGGATGTTCGCGTGCTCGGTGGCCGTCTCTATCAGCCGCTCGCACAGCAGCGGCAGCGGCAGGTGGCCGGTGGCGTCGCACTCCCCGGCTGTGAGGTGATATGTATGTCTGTGGGTCTTGTTCATTGTTTCATGCGAACAGGGAGCGGAACAAGGTCTCCACCCGGTCGGTCTCCACTATCCGGATAGAGAATTTGTCCTTCACCCCTTTGAGGTTCCCGGTAGGAATATATATGGTGTCGAATCCCAGTTTCTCGGCCTCGGCCACGCGCTGCTCCACGCGGGTCACGGTGCGTATCTCGCCCGAGAGCCCCACCTCGCCGGCGAAAGCCGTGCCGCGAGGCACCTCCATGTCGAAGTTGGACGATAGTATGGCGGTGACGACCGACATGTCGAGCGCCGGGTCGGATACTTTCAGCCCTCCGGCTATGTTGAGGAACACGTCCTTGGCGGCGAGCTTGAAGCCCACCCGCTTCTCGAGCACGGCCAGCAACATGTTCATGCGACGGGGATCGAAGCCGGTGACGGAACGCTGGGGCGTGCCGTAGGCGGCCGTGCTCACCAGTGCCTGCACCTCAATCAGGAAGGGCCGCGCCCCCTCCACGCTCACGCCTATGGCTATGCCGCTCATCTGTTCCTCCCGGTTTTGGGACAGCAGCATCTCGGAAGGGTTCTTGACCTCCCGGAGACCCTTCTGCACCATTTCGTATATGCCTATCTCCGAGGTGGAGCCGAAGCGGTTCTTGATGGCGCGCAGTATCCGGTAGAGGTACTGTCTGTCACCCTCGAACTGCAAGACGGTGTCCACTATGTGCTCCAGCACCTTGGGACCGGCTATGGAGCCTTCCTTGTTGATGTGGCCCACCAGTATGACCGGCACGCCTGACTCCTTGGCGAACCGAAGCAGGGATGCGGCGCACTCACGCACCTGGCTCACGCTCCCGGCGGCGCTCTCTATCTCCGAGCTGACTATGGTCTGGATGGAATCCACTATCACCAGTTGGGGTTTCACGTTCTGTATGTGGGTGAAGATGCGGTCCAGGTTCGTCTCGCACAGGATGAAGGTGTTGTCGGCGACCTTGCCTATGCGGTCGGCCCTGAGCTTGAGCTGGGTGGCGCTCTCTTCTCCTGAGACGTACAATATCCGTTTGCCTCTGATGCTCAGTATGTTCTGGAGTATGAGGGTAGATTTGCCTATGCCCGGTTCGCCTCCTATCAACGTGAGTGAACCTGCCACCAGGCCACCCCCCAGGACCCTGTTCAGCTCCGAGCTGGGCATGTGTATCCGAGGCTCCTCCAAGGCTTGTATCTCACTTAGTGGCATGGGCCTGGAGTCCGGGCTTATCAGCGAGCCGCGCACGGCCTTCCCCGTGCCCTTGGATACCTGGACTTTCTCCTCCACAAAGGTGTTCCATTCTCCACATGCCGGGCAGCGTCCCACCCATTTCGCGGATTCCTGGCCGCAATTGCTGCAAAAATATACTGTCTTTACCTTTGCCATGATTTGTGTCGGGTTACATGAGCCTGCGCCGGAACTCGGACAGGGTTATGGCCGTGGCCATCGCCACGTTCAGGGATTCCACCGTGGCGGCCTCAGGCGGATAAGAGGGGATGAGCAGCGGAGAGCATACAAGCTCCCTCACCTGCGGGGTGAGACCCCGTCCCTCGTTGCCCATGACTATGATGCCTTTCGGGGTCAGGCGGGTTTGGTAGAGGCTTTTCCCGTCGAGCAGCGTGCCGTAGATCGGAAGCCCGGTATCGGCGCGGTATCTCTCGAGGTATGCAGGCAGCTCCGTATAGCATATCCGCACGCGCCCTATCGCCCCCATGGTGGCCTGTACCGCCTTCGGGTTGAATATGTCCACCGTCTGGGGGGAGGCTATTATGTGCCGTATGCTGAACCAGTCTGCGGCACGCATTATGGTGCCCAGGTTGCCCGGGTCCTGCACTCCGTCCAGGGCCAGGAGCAGTTCTCCGCTGATGTCGGCGGGGTCGGGAACCGCAAGCTCCGGCATACGGTACACGGCAATCATCTGCGGAGCGGTGGAGAGGCTTGAGAGCTGCTCCATGCCTCGAGGAGAGGCTGTGTACACGCGTTGTGGATCCACCCCGGCAGGCACGCCTCGCTCTTGAAGCAGGGCCGGTGTGGCCACCAAGGCTTCCAGACCGAAGAAGGGCAGCGTCTCAAGCACGCATTTCACCCCCTCCGCCATGAAAAGACCCTGGCTGACACGGTGTTTACGCATCCCAAGTGAGGCGTATGTCTTGATTTTGGCTTTTGAAATTTCCATTTCAGGGAATAAAATTAGTCCAATTTCCCCACCTGTCCAAATTTTTTATTAACTTTGTGAGATTTTAGACCATTTTTACGCAAGTCTCATGAAATACATCGGAGCACATGTCAGCGCCGAGGGGGGTGTGGAGAAAACCCCGCTGCGCGCTAAGGAGATAGGAGCCAATGCGTTCGCTCTGTTCACGCGCAACGCCTCCCGGTGGCGCAGCGCCGCCCTCAAGCCGCGCCAGGTGGAGGCTTTCAGAGCCAGCTGCGAGGAACTTGGCTATATGCCTGGCCAGATTTTGCCTCATGACAGTTTCCTGATTAATCTTGGCAGTCCCGATGCCGAGAAATTGCAGATGAGCCGCGACGCGTTTCTCGACGAGTTCCGCCGTTGCGAGCAGCTTGGACTATCCATGCTCAATTTCCATCCAGGAAGCCATCTGGGTCAGATGGACCCGGACAAGTGCCTGGACCTCATAGCCGAATCTATCAACTATACTCTCGACGTTACCGAGGGCGTCACGGCCGTCATAGAGAACACCGCAGGGCAAGGCTCAAACCTCGGGTACAGGTTCGACCAGATAGCCCGCATCATAGACGGGGTGGAGGACAAGGCCCGTGTGGGAGTGTGCGTGGACACATGTCACACCTATTCTGCCGGATATGACCTGGCGACCCCTGAGGGATATGCCGCCACCTGGCGTGAGTTCGACGAGGTCATAGGCGCCGGCTATCTGAAGGCCCTGCATCTCAACGACGACAAGCGTGAGCTTGCCTCGCGGGTGGACCGCCATGCCTGCATCGGCCAGGGCACGATGGGAAAGGATTTTTTCACGCGACTGGTGAATGACCCCCGTTTTGACGACATGCCCCTCATACTCGAAACCCCGGAGCCCCTGCTTTGGCCCGACGAGATTGCGTGGCTCTACTCGCAGATAAAGGACTGAGCCGGCGGCGGATGATGCTTCGGGCCCGGTCACTCGTTTGAAATGATTATTGTTAACTAAATAAAATTCTTAATGCATGAAAACTAAACCGGATTTAGGATTCTGGAAGCTGTGGAATCTGAGCTTCGGCTTTTTCGGCGTGCAAATCGCATACGCCTTGCAGAGCGCCAACGTGTCGCGCATCTTCTCGACCATAGGCGCCGACCCGCATGACCTCAGCTATTTCTGGATTCTGCCACCCCTTATGGGCATGATTGTGCAGCCCATTGTCGGAACGATGAGCGACAAGACTTGGAATCGTTTCGGTCGTCGCCTGCCTTATCTTATTGTAGGCGCCATTGTCGCAGTGATAGTGATGTGCCTGCTCCCCAACGCCGGCTCCTTCGGCCTCGGCCTTTCGAGCGCCATCCTCTTCGGCCTGGTGTCCCTCATGCTGCTCGACACCTCCATAAACATGGCCATGCAGCCCTTCAAGATGCTTGTGGGTGATATGGTCAACGAGAAACAGAAGGGTCTGGCTTACTCAATCCAGAGTTTCCTGTGCAACGCCGGCTCGGTGGTGGGTTTCGTATTCCCCTTCGTGCTGACCTGGATAGGAATCCAGAGCACCGCCCCTGACGGAGTGGTGCCTGACACCGTGATATGGTCCTTCTACATCGGAGCGGCCATCCTGCTCCTGTGCGTGATTTATTCCCTGGCCAAAATCAAGGAATGGCCTCCCCATGTTTATGCCGAGTATAACGGTGGCCAGGACCTCAAGGAGGAAAAGAAGGAGAAGACAAACATCGTAAAGCTGCTCAGGCATGCTCCCTCCACTTTCTGGACCGTGGGCTTGGTGCAGTTCTTCTGCTGGTTCGCTTTCCTGTTCATGTGGACCTACACCACCAATACCGTGGCTACCAACGCCTTTGACACTCCGGTCATAGACAAGATCAACGGCATCACCGACGGCTCCAACACCGTGGCCGGCAAGTTCATACTCATAGATGACACCACCACCATAGTGAAGGACGGCAAGGCGCTCGTGAGCGGCGTGCGTGCCGAAGATCAGTTCATCGACGCGAAACTCGTGATAAGGGGCGAGAAAGACACCATAGTCAAGGACCGCTCCATCTTCTACGGCGAGACAGGCCCCGTGGCTGATTTCAAGGCTCCAGTGGCCAAGGCCGGCGAGACCCTGACCATCGACGGGCAGAAGGTGGCGCTCACCTCCGATGCCATACTCGCTGACTATCTCAGCAACCTCAAGGGACAGGTGAAGTTCACCAAGGGAGCCAACGTCACCACTGACCATGCCACCGGCAAGCTCTCCGTCATGGAGGCCGAGAACGTGACTCTGGACGCCTCCAAGGCTGAATATGACCGCACCCCGGCGCTCGACACCGCCTCCAGCCAGTACAACCGCGCAGGCGACTGGGTAGGTATCCTCTTCGCCGTGCAGGCTCTCGGCTCCGTACTGTGGGCCGTCGTGCTGCCCCGTTTCCGCAGCCGCAAGCTCTCCTATGCGCTCAGCCTCCTGCTCGGCGGCATAGGCTTCATACTGTCGGCGTATATCACCAACCAGTACATGCTCTTCGTGCCCTTCCTGCTCATAGGTTGCGGCTGGGCAGCCATGCTGGCATGGCCCTTCACCATACTTACCAACTCGCTCAAGGGTGGCAACATCGGCGCATACCTGGGCCTGTTCAACTGCTCCATCTGCCTGCCGCAGATTGTGGCCGCGCTGCTCGGCGGAGTCATACTCAGCCTGTTCAGTACGCCCGGCGAGCTCGCCCCCGTGTACATCATGATGGTGATAGCCGGAGTCTCCCTCTGCATAGGCGCCCTCTGCGTAGGCATCATCAAGGAAGGCAAAGGAGGCTCCAAGCCCGAAGAGACCATCCCCGAATCCGAAATCTGATAGACACCACTTTCCATTTACAAGCGGCTGTGCCAAAATCAACGATTTTGGCACAGCCGCTTCGGTTTGTCAGAATGTTAGATATGCAAGTTCGGACTATGGAATGTGCTTTTAAATACATCCCATAGTCCTACTGCCGACGGCAATCGAGCATATCGGCCATGATGACGCACTGCATTTCCCGCGTTCATGTTCGGTTTCGCAAATTCCGCAGAAACTTGTAATTCAGATTATTACTTTGAATACCGTATCACCTGCCTTTATGATGTATAGGCCGCCGGGCAGGTCGGCTATCGTCACCGCGCTGCGGAACGAGCCTTGTGCTGCCAAGGCTCCGGATGGGCTCAATACCTGGTAATTATAAGGATTGGCAGAGTCTTCACCGGCGGAGATGATTATGGAGCCGTTGCAGGCGTTTGCCGTAAGCATCGCACGTGTGTGCATACAGTCTGTTATAGAGGATGGATTCTCTGATTCTATGAGTTTGAACTTGCTCCAGGACGTATCCATCATATAGGCCTCTTTGGAGCCGTAGGGGATGGTGACGGTTATGTCCTCCGGAAAATCAAATGGCTCGAGACCCAGATAAGGAGGGAGATTGCCCAGACACGTCACCTTTTCGATTGGATTGTTGGCGAAGGCTCCTTCGCCTATTTCCTCTACACTCCCGGGAATCGTCACCTCCTGTATCATATTCTGGAAAAAACAATAATCTTCTATCTTGCGCAAGTTTGCTGGGAGAGTCACTCGCTCAATGCCATAGGCGCAGAAGAAACAGGACTCCGGCAATGTCTCGATTCCCTCCGGAATCACGAGATTCTCGAAATGCAGACCTTCCGTCATGTTGAAGGTGGCGCGCCCCAATTCAGTGAGGGTGGAGGGTATTCTCACAAATTTTATGCGGCAATATTCGAAAGCCTGATCCCCGATATGAGTCAGCCCTTCCGGAAGTACGATTGACCGCAGGGTACGGGCTCCCTTGAAACAGCCTTTCGGAATTTCGTCGTTTTCTATGACGGTGTTACCCAGGTCCACGGTATGCAATGTCCCGTTTGTTACGTAGTCACGTATTGTGGCGAGGTCATCAGCGTTGATGCTTCCTGATACTGCCAATGAGTCTGCCGTGAGTATTTCTTCACCCAGTTCGGATGCAAGCCCTCCCGGCGAACTGACTTTCACCGTGACGGTCTTCCCCATACTTCCGACCCACACGGACGCAAAGATACCAAGTATTGCGATTATCCTTCTCATAATCTGTTTTTTTAATGCGTTATAATATAATTGATTGAATCATATACTTTCCCATCAACAATAGATGAAATATTGTATACTCCATCTGGCAATGTATTTGTGCTGATGGAGATTCCAGTTCCATTTTGCGAAACAGGCGTTGTTATGTTTGATGTTGGTGATGTAATACCACTCACAACTATGGCTGCATTTCTTGCGCCTATTGCATTAGATAAACTGATGTCGATATTGTTCTCGGACGCATTAGTTGTAATTGTCTCAATAGTAAACGAAGGTATTAGTTCAACATTCTCAGTTTGCATGTCTCCGTTTTCAGTCAATACGTTTACTTTGAAACTATGACTATCTTTATTGGGTATCACCACTATTTGTTCCTCTTCGCTGATAACATTTGTATCTGAATCAAGCCAATTAACAGCTTTGCTTTGATTTGATTGTACACCTATAATATATGATCCATCGCCATTGTCTTCAATGTATACAGGAGGTCTTACAGTTGTACTTTTGGGGGCTTCCAACAAGAAGGTATGACCTCCAATTATTTCTCCTGTCTCATCTTTTTGGATTAGATTCAAATTATAGTCTCTTTCTTCGGTGGGAGTTTTAGTAAAAACGGCATGTAAAGCCACTCTCTCCAAGCAATTGGACCGTAATAGTATTTCGGGAAGTATATTTTTGTCTTTAGTTAGTTCTAATGCATACTCTCTATATTCTGCTTTTTTAATGTCGGAACCGTGAATATTGTTATATATTATTTCATTATAAAAATCTTCTCTGAAATCAAGATATAGCTTAGCATCAGTGAAAATATCTTTATCTTTATCAGATACAGGAATGAACTCAAACGTGTATCGCCTTGCCCAGTCATATGGATTCCGGAAATAAATTTCACACGATTTACGTACATTCTCTCTTTCCATTGTTGACGTACATTTTTCAGAAAAATTGTTATCCAGGATTACATCGGCATAGGAGTTTTCAAGCATACGCTCTAAATCATATTCTTTATTTCCTATGCTGATGAGATAATTTATGGAGTGTGTTTTAGCTGGAAATGCATGATAGTAATGCTCCGAACATTTGGGTGTAATCCAAGGTATTTTAATCAAGGCAGAGTCGCCAGAGGCTATGACAGAAGCAATACGCGTGGAACCTATCTTCCCTCCGGTTGCTCCATAGTGGTCTGAGTTAATGCCATGCCAATTGTCGGGTGTGTAACAGGTAGCTGCTTTGGCCCAATACGAGTGCAAATATAAGTCAGATGTATCATATGTTTTTTTACCTCTGTTATGTACCCATACATAGATGGTGTTTTCCGATGGACCGTGATGATAATCGAAACTCTGATGAATAGTTTCATCATCATCATATACCCGATTCCATATAGAAGGGCTATTCCATGAGAAGGGAGCATATTCATTGTACTGTTTTCCCGTGTCATGTGTATAATCTTTTATGTACAGATCAACAGCGGTGGGCAACTCATTAAAAGACAAATCTTCTCCAGTGGATATAGGAGTTGATATGTATTGAGGCGTCTCCATTTCCTCATCGTTATTTTTGGCATAGATGAATGCTTCATCCATAGTGATGTAGCCGTCTCCATTTATGTCAGCATCTACATGGTTGCCTTCTGGGTCAGACCTGTTTACTGCGCATGTCCAGTGATATAGGAATTCATCGTAGTTATCATATAATTTACTTGAAGAATTTGATGACTCCTTTTCATCACATGCGGAGCAAACGACGGCATTCATAGATGAAAGGGCGTTTACAAATCCTCCAGAATAGCATTGTCCAAAGACAGCATTAATGTTTACTCCTTTATCTGCTATAGGCTTTAACCATTCAGCCAGCTCATAATCAAAAAGATGGCTAAGTTTCCAAAGCCGCAGATATGTTGCATGGTGACTACGATTGTATGCGCCATGGTCTGTAGCGAAAAAGAACAGATGGTCATCTTCTGTGATTTTGTTGTTGATTTCACTTATGACGGTATAAATGTTTTCTCTTGTAGCGGCATATTGTATGTCAGGGTAGGTGTCGAAATCAAGGTCTAAAGGAGATGATACATATGATGGCTCTTCCAAACTTCCAACATTCATATCCAATCCTTCATCGGTACCATCAGACATTATAACATATATGTTTTCTTTGGGAATGCCATACGTTTTAGTTAAGGTCTGATAGATGAAAGAACAATCGTTCCAAAATCGTATTTGATTCCCTTTTGGAGACATTCCGCCATTTAGGATTATTGCATATGTCTTATCTGCAATTGGGCTTAAATATTTCCCGCCTTTTTTTATAGCTTGTTTGGACTTGGGAAATTGCCCAATAAAATGAGTCTTCGTAGAATCCGATTTGCTTTTTTTATTAATGTACAAAGCTGTTAATTCGCAATCGGGCAATTCATTGATTTCCGTCTTGCTTATCAACGGCGTTGTCATATCTCCAACAGCGATGTGTTGGCCTTTAGAGATGACGAAATGGAAAGCCGGATGGGACCAGTTGCTTGATGGTTGGGCATCTACAAATATATTCCATGCGTCATAATTGCCAGCCATCAGGTAGATGTTGAAATTTTCGAACTCGGGATGATTCTGTATCATCTGCTCTTTTACAAGGTTCGTGGCATCTTCTAAAGAGATGTTGGTCTTTGAAAGATTGTTATCCGCGTATACCGTGGGATAACTGCTGATTAAAAGCAGCAGGGTTAGCAATAGACTCTTCATTTAATCTTTTTTGAGGTTGGAAGAATAGGTTATTTATCTCGGCTGCAAATATAATATTTTATTCTTGTAATAACAATTTTTTGACAAAAAAACTGTAAAAATATGTTGTAAAACATGGTAACGTGGTATGGCTCTGCGTTGCGTGGATAAGGTGATATGCCTGCCTCGTCGTTATCGACATTCTGGCTTGGTAATGTGCCAGAGCACACTCTCTTTGTCCTCGATGCCGATGTCTTGTGTCTCAGCTACTTGGCCAAATCTAAGAGCATGTTTACTTTTAAACCGCGTTAACGATTGTGGGTGCGGATACCGCCGCTTCTAATCAAGGTCGAGGTCTTTTCTGGCCGCTTCCGCCAAGTCTCATCAGCTCAAAAAAACTCTCTATCTTAATTGATTTAAAAGCAAACATACTTTAAGAGGCTGTGCCGAA
>URZM01000012.1 GCA_900552315.1 uncultured Bacteroidales bacterium
GGCCTGAACCCATTACGCTCATAATATGCCAATGTATGAGAGGAGTTGACCGCATCGACAAGAATAAAGCGGCATCCCGTTTTGTTGTCGGAACTGATGAACCAGTCCTTTATGAAATCCATGATTTGCGCTCCCACTCGGAAACGAGCCCCCTGATAGTCCTTGTCGACCCCTAAGCGTCCTATCAAAACAGCCGGATATGTGCGTCCCTGTTTGCTATATGCGATTGCTTTGTTGAGATGTCGCTTGGGATTGTTCTGAAGATGATGGGTGGTCTGAATCCCGGCATTGGCAAGTGTTATCATGGCCACAATTTTCCTGTCATCGGAATTGTCAAGCCAACAATAGGTCTTGCCCATGAAATCTCTCTCATAGGCTATGGCGTCATTCGCAAAAAAATCGTTCAGGTCATCCACCCCACAATCGAAATGGGCACAATTCTCCAGTATAAGTCCATTGAACTTATACAAGGTGGTGTCGTTCCCGAGATTAAAAATGGAGTCGCTCATCATTTGAGCCATGAGGGAACGAACTCACGGGAACGCCGCATTATGTCTGCGATGTTTTTCTCCCTATCCTCCGAAAGAACACGCCGGGGTTTACCCTCGTTTTCTTCAGCCTGACGCACAAAGTCCTCAGCCACGCTGCCGGTAAGAATAGGTACTGCTTTAATTGGAGTCGCCATAACAAATTCTATTTATGGAATACAAATTTACAACATTAAAACGAATAAACCAAATGGATGGATGTTAAGAACTTAAAAAAGAATCTCGTAGCCTGTCGAACGGGACGGGCAGGTCAAAGGGAAGAGGCGGAGAACGGGCTTTTGTGGGTGTCGCATTTTTTCGCTAAATTTGTGGGGAAATTGGAGTAAGAGCACCATGAACGAAGATACCGACTACAATATATCGCCGGAGGACCTGTCCGACACACATACCACACCCGAACCGGCTTTGCCGTCCCAGGCCGAAAAGAAGAACTATACCGTGCCGGGGGCGGACGCTCGCTCACAGCTCTCTAACATGTACCAGAACTGGTTTCTGGAGTATGCCTCGTACGTGATACTGGAGAGGGCCGTGCCGCACATAGAGGATGGACTGAAGCCGGTGCAGAGGCGCATACTCCACTCCATGTACACCCTGGACGACGGCCGGTTCAACAAGGTGGCGAACATAGTGGGCAACACCATGCAGTACCACCCTCACGGCGACGCCTCCATAGCCGACGCGCTGGTACAGCTGGGCCAGAAGGAGCTGTTGGTGGACACGCAGGGCAACTGGGGAAACATACTCACGGGTGACGGGGCCGCCGCCTCCCGATACATAGAGGCGCGCCTCTCGGAGTTCGCCCTGGAGACCCTTTACAGCCCCAAGATCACGGACTGGACCCCCTCCTACGACGGCCGCAAGAAGGAGCCGGTGACACTGCCCGTGAAGTTCCCTCTGTTGCTCTCGCAAGGCGTGGAGGGCATTGCCGTGGGCCTCTCGTCCAAGATACTCCCGCACAATTTCGTGGAGATATGCGACGCGGCCGTGAGCTACCTGCGCGGCGAGGAGTTCCGTCTGTATCCCGATTTCCAGACAGGAGGCTTCATAGATGTGGCACGCTACAACGACGGAGAGAGAGGCGGGGCCGTGAAGGTGCGCGCCAAGATAGACAAGATAGACTCCAAGACACTGGCCATAACCGAGGTGCCTTACGGCAAGACCACCACCAGCGTGATAAACTCGGTGCTTAGCGCCCAGCAGAAGGGTAAAATCAAGATCAAGAGCGTGGTGGACCACACCTCGGCCACGGCCAACATACTGGTGCACCTGCAGCCCGGCACATCGTCGGACAAGGCCATAGACGCGCTGTACGCCTTCACGGACTGCGAGGTGTCCATCTCCCCGAACTGCTGCGTGATAAGCGATGAGAAACCGCATTTCCTGCGTGTGAGCGATGTGCTGCGCTACAGCGTGGACCACACCAAGCGCATGCTCCTGGCCGAGCTGCGCATAGAGCTGGACGAGACGCGCGAGGAGCAGATGTTCGCCTCGCTGGAGAAGATTTTCATTGAGGAGCGCATCTACAAGGACCGCCCGCTGGAGCAGGCCCCGGACATGGACGCGGCTGTGGCGCACATATTCAAGCGCATAGAGCCGTGGTCCGAGAAATTCTTCCGTCCCGTGACGCGCGATGACGTGATGCGCCTGTGGGAGATACGCATGGGGCGCATCCTGAAATTCAACGCCGACAAGGCCAACGACCGGATAGCGGCCCTGGACGAGAAGATAGCCCGCCTGCTCCACGACATAGAGCACATAACGGACTACACCATAGGATGGTACACTCACCTCAAGGATAAATACGGACACAAGTATCCGCGCCACACGGTGATACGCGGCTTCGACTCCATAGAGGCCACACGCGTGGCGGAGGCCAACAAGCGCCTGTACATAGACCGCGAGGGGGGATTCGCCGGAACCGGGCTGAAGGACGCGGAGCTGGTGGGCACCTGCTCGGACATAGACGACATCATAATCTTCTACAAGGACGGCAAGTACAAGGTGGTGAAGGTCTCGGACAAGTTCTATGTAGGCAAGAACGTGATACACCTCGGCGTGTTCAAGCGCGGCGACAAGCGCACCATCTACAATATGGTGTACCGCAACGGCAAGGGTGGCCCGTACTACATGAAGCGCTTCGCAGTGCCGGGACTCACACGTGACAAGGAGTATGACGCCACAAAGGGTCTGGACGGCTCGCGCGTGGTATGGTTCAGCGCCAACCCCAACGGCGAGGCCGAGGTGCTGAGAATCACGCTCAAGGCCAAGCAGCGGCTCAAGGTACTCCAATTCGACATCAATTTCGCCGACCTGGCCATCAAGGGCAAGGAGGCGCTGGGCAACCTGGTGACCAAGAACGACATAGCCCGCATCTCGCTCAAGGAGAAGGGAGGAAGCACCCTGGGGGGCAGGGGCGTGTGGTGGGACCCCGACGTGCTGCGACTCAACTATGACGGCAGGGGCGAGTACTTAGGCGAGTTCGGCAGCGACGACCTGGTGCTGGTGATCATGAAGAACGGGGAGTTCTTCACCACCTCGTTCTCAGAGACGAACCACTACGAGGACGGCATACTGCGTATCCTGAAATTCGACCCCCACACGGTGTGGACCGTGGCGCTCCACGATGCGGCGCAAGGCTATCCGTACCTGAAGAGATTCAGCTTCGAGCCTTCAGCCAAGCCGCAGCGATTCGCCGGAGAGGACGAGAAATCCACTCTTATATTGGTTACCGACACCCCCTATCCGCGCCTTCAGCTCACTTTCGGAGGGGCCGACGCGGTGCGCGAGCCTATGGTCATCGAGGCGGATGAGTTCATAGGCGTGAAGAGCTTCAAGGCAAAGGGCAAGAGGCTCACTACTTACGAGATAGGGGAACTGACAGAATTGGAGCCGTCGAAAGCCCCTGAACCGGCTGAGGCCGTCACCGAAACAGAAGATTCCGGCGAAGATGCTGACGAGGCACCCATAAGCCAGGTGGATGTACGGGACGAGCTCACCGGACAGCAGCAACTCTTCACCGAATCATGATGAAAAAGCTCTGCGCCTCCATAGGCATATTCATGACACTCGCCGGGTTGCCGTACCGCGCGCTCGGTATTCCCTCCGACTCGATACAGGATGAGAGCGGAATCCTGGTGCAGCGCCACGAACCCGGAAATGTCCTGACGGCGGTGTACGCCCTGGAGGCAGGAGGGGAGCATGCTTTCAACACTTACCTCTCCCCTCTCTCCCATACCGGCTCGACATTCGCCATCTCCGGGCAATGGAGCCGCCCCTTCGCCACTCCCCTCTGGGATATGGACATCAAGGTACGAGCGCGTATCGGCCTGCTTAAGAATCCCACTCGCAACGCCTCCATGAACGATATAGGGATATCCCTGTCCTGGCAGGCCAACCGCGCTTTCAGTCCCCTGGACGGCCTCACCCTCAAAGCCGGAGCCGGAGCCATGATAGACGCCGGAGCACTGTATCTGCCCCGCAACTCCAACAACCCCGTGGCCGCCCGCGCATGGGGCGGACTCACACTCACCGGCTCGGCACGCTATGACCTGCGTCTGTGGGGCAAGACATTCCGCCTCTTGGACGAAGTGTCACTCCCCACGCTCGGGGTGTTCTTCAGCCCGCATTTCGGGCAAAGCTATTATGAAATCTATCTGGGAGACGACTCAGGTCTGGCACGCTGCGGATGGTGGGGCAACCATTTCGCCATAGACAACCTGGTAGCCTTGGAGATACCTGTCAACGCCACCCGCCTGCGCCTGGGCTACCGGTTGAACGTCATGAACAGCGTGGCCTCCGACATACATTCACGCATCACCACCCACAGCTTAGTGCTCGGCATAAGCACGGACTGGGTAAACGTAACTCGCCGCCATGAATAAACTGCTGACCTTGCTCTGCCCTCTCCTGCTGCTCTGCTCATGCGCAACCCTGGAGGACTACGACAACGATGCCGCAGGCAATTTCGAGGCCCTGTGGACCACGCTTGACGAGCATTACTGTTTCTTCACCGAGAAAGGCGTGGACTGGAGGCAGACACACGACGAGTATTATCCGCAGGCCGCACGGTGCAAGACCACGGACGAACTCTTCGACGTGTGCGCCGAGATGCTCGAGACTCTGAAGGACGGCCATGTGAACTTAGTGTCCACTTCCCGAACGTCGTATTACAGACGCTGGTGGACCGACTATCCTCAGGATTTCAACTTGCGCACTATACAGCAATATTACCTCGGCTTCGACTACCGCAGCACCGGCGCCATCATCTACAAGAAGCTGGCCGACGGACGCATAGGGTACATCCATTACTCCACCTTCAGCTCCATGCCCGGCGAAGGGGCGCTGGACGGGATACTCAGCTATTTCTCGGACTGCGACGCCTTGATTGTAGACATCCGCGACAACGGCGGCGGCCTGCTCACGGCGGTGGACAGCTGGGTGGGTCGCTTCATAGACCGGGAAATCACCGGCGGATATATACGCCACAAGACCGGCCCGGGACACGATGATTTCTCGGAGCCTTACCCTGTACGCTACAAGCCAGCCGAAAGGGGACGGGTGAGGTGGGACAAACCGGTGGCCGTGCTCACCAACAGGTCATGCTTCTCGGCGGCCAACGATTTCGTGAGCGTGATGAAGGAGCTGCCGCAGGTGAGCGTGATAGGCGCGCGCACGGGGGGCGGCGGGGGACTACCCTTCTCGAGCGAGACGCCGTGCGGCTGGAGCGTGCGGTTCAGTGCCTGCCCCGTGACCGACGCGCAGGGCCGCGAGATAGAGAGCGGCATAGACCCCACCCCCGGCTGCGAGGTGCACGCACCCGACGACGAGCTGGCCCAAGGCCGCGACGCCATACTCGATTTCGCCATAGCCCGCCTGCTCAAACTTTGATGCGCCCGTGAGCTTGTCCAATCCAATTAATAAGCGTATATTTGTAGCTCCAAACACAATCTCCACCATGCAGCAACCCTCGCTATTCGCACAGGACCACAACAACAGCAGCCGTGATTACTCAAATCCGGACTGCTGGGGCAAGAACCAATTCAACAGCTCGTTCCCAGCCTCACTCGTGGCCTACATGAGCCACAAAGGCGTAAAGCCGGTTTACTTGAAAACCGACTCCTGCAACCGAGTTACGCACGACTACATTTCAGGGACCGAGCTTTTCAGGATCGACCCACTGGCTCCCGATGCCTTTTACCTATATGAGTCAGGGTTTCCTGCATACGATATGTTCTATACCGGAGTGCGCGAGTCTATTGACCTTGTGATGATGTCTTCCGCCACCCAGACTCCTCTGATAGGACTGGAGATAAAGCTGACCGCGCTGCCCGACAACACCACCAAGAACAAACCGGAGGCAGAATACGGGTGTGAGATTGTAGTCCGCCCTCCCACCATCAATTTCGTGGCATGCACCATAGCGTCAAATTTCACCGGTGCTGAAGGCAGGGCACAACTGAAAGAGCTTTTGGGGGACATCCACATAAATCATTGGGAAGAAATAAATGAGGTGCTTCCCCACTATCCCAGTATCAAGGAGGCGATACTCCGCGTCTCCGCCTTTCTTCATGACCGCCAGACACCGCTGATAATTCAGCCTGTGTGGAAAACAATGGGAGCCAAGCCTATGTTGGCAGATGATTGCCTTGATGTCTTTGTATGGAGCAATCTCGCTGTAATCCAGATGTTCAATAATCGCGAGAGCGCCAAAACCATAAATCGGCCAATGAGGGCTGTGGTATGGCTGTATCTGATGTTGTTCGAATACTGTGTATACGGCCAGTTCGACTATAATCGCATCGTCCGGCTTCATTCCTACAACACAGGCAACGACAAGGCCTTCTCGCTCAGCGGTCAGCAGTCCCATAAATTCTTGACTTGCGACGAGCTTACACATCCTCGCATCAGCAAATATGAGATAAAGAATATTATTCTGGGAGGTGGACAGAATTTGCTGAGTCCTGAAAGACGTTTCGACGCGGTAATCGTTAATAGTCCTGATTTGTTTGAATGATGAGAGCGGTAGATTTGTTTTGCGGTTGTGGAGGTCTGTCCCTGGGATTCGGGAAAGCCGGAATAGAGATTGTGGCTGCCTATGACAACTGGGCTCCTGCCATCGCCACATACATGTATAATTTCAGACACCCCATCCACAAAATAGATTTGTCTGATGTGCAGACGGCCTGTGAACACATCTCCCGATTCCATCCCGACATGATAATCGGAGGACCGCCGTGCCAAGATTTCAGCAGTGCGGGGCTGCGCAACGAGGACAACGGCAGGGGCGACCTCACGCTGGCATACGCCAAGATTGTCGCGGGCATACACCCGCAATGGTTCGTGATGGAGAATGTATCAACCATCACCAAGACACGTAAGCTCGTACAGGCCAAGGAGATATTCAAGGCAGCAGGCTATGGTCTCACACAAATGGTGCTCGATGCGTCGCTTTGCGGAGTACCCCAAAAACGCAAACGATTTTTCCTGATAGGCAAATCCGATGAGACCGACGATTTCCTGTCCAAGACCCTACGGGAGGCACTTGCCGACAAGCCCATGACCGTGAAGGATTATTTCGGCGATGAAATAGATGTGGAATACTACTATCGGCATCCGAGGAGCTATGCTCGGCGCGGGGTGTTCAGCGTTCACGAACCCAGTCCTACCATTCGCGGTGTGAACCGCCCGTTGCCTGCCGGATACAAGTTGCATCCCAACGACCCTGTAAATTCACTTGAAGGGATACGTCCCCTAACCACGCACGAGCGTAGCCGCATACAGACCTTCCCCGAGGATTTCATCTTCGAGGGTAACAAAAGCGAAATTGAACAGATGGTCGGCAACGCCGTGCCTGTGAACCTCGGAGCCTTCGTGGCCCGAGCAATCCTCCGCTATATAAAATGACGCATCTGACGTGACCTTCGTCCGATGCGGGGGAGGGTCGGGGGTCAGTCTTCGGGGATGTGGAAGAGGGTGAAATTCACGCTGCCGTAGGCACGGTGCTGGTCGTAGTGGGGCAGGGAGCTGAAATCGTGATGCTTGTTGTGCTCTATTATGACCCAGCTGCCGGGCTTAAGCATCTTCGATTCAAGGATGAGCGTGGGTATCTCGGCAAACCGGGGATGGTCATACGGAGGGTCGGCGAATATGAAATCGAACTGCTGCGTGCAGGTCTCCACGAACTTGAACACGTCCCCCTTGACCACCGTCAGCCCCTTGGCGTCGAGCTTCTGCTTCACGGAACGTATGAAATTGGCCTGCGTGGAGGCCATCTCCACCGCCACCACCTCGCCGCATCCACGGCTCAAGAACTCCAGGGCCACAGCCCCGGTACCGCTGAACAGGTCCAGGGCCGTAAGGCCGTCTAAATCCTCAAGGTTCTCCAATACGTTGAATATATTCTCGCGGGCGAAATCAGTGGTCGGCCTCGCCGATATGTTGCGCGGCACGTCGAAACGCCGCCTTCCATATTTTCCTCTTATTATCCTCATTGCTGTTTATTCATAAGTTCTACAAGCTGTGCCGTCTCCCCAGGCAGTCAGGGCTCCCGAAAGACTCACTCCCCGCGCCAAGGCGTAGCCAACGGCCATGTTGGTAACAGTCAGGCTCACATAGTTCACGTGCCTGCGTAGCAGCGGCATTGCCTCGCGGCGCAGCTCCTCGCTGCCGCTCACCATCAACTCGCCCCGCGCCGGGTCAAACCCCAGCGAGCGCCAGGCGAACAGGATGTAATAGACGGCATCCAGCCCCGGGGCGCAGCTCCAGCAGCCGGCATGCAGCAACCGTCCGTCTCGGAAAGCCACAATATCCGCTCCCCCGGGATGCAGATGGACCCACATCTTCTCGCCACCTTCAGCAACTGCCTTGGGGGTAAAATGGTTCACCAGGGGCGCCAACACATGATGCACGTCTTCGGTCAGGAAAGTCCTGCCAAGGAAACCGCGTACTCCTGCGGGAGTCGAATACACAGCTATAGCCTCCCCCATGGGCTCGCACCACACATCCTTGGTCTCGGAACTGTCGACCACCTCCAGGGCGGCCGCAAGCGAGTCGGTGTCCTCTGGGTCAGTCATGTCCGGAGGCAACAGCAGTGTGGCGCGTGGTCTCACCAGGATGGAGGTGTCATAATCATCGGGGAGTAAAAGGTCGTCATAGACGGCATCCTCGATATGCTTCAGCACATCGGCGTCCGCACACTCCCACTTACGGCTCAAGTATGGCTCGCTCTGGCGCGTCTTCACATTAAGGAAAACGGCCTCCACGCCGCGCATCCCCACCGTGAGGAGCAACCTCCACAAGCTATGGTCCGAGTAATCTGGCTTCTGTGATTCCATATACACGACAAAGTTATAAAAAAAGGAGGAAACCGGCAAATCCGAGCCGACACAAAACAAGCGAAAAGCTCCCGATATGCTCAATGCAGGGGCCCGAACAGATGCGAAGCCTTTCCGAGGGGACATGCTCCGGTGTCAGTCCACAGTATCGCCACATACGCCACATTGCCTCTGGCAAGACACACATATAAAAGTTAAAAATATGGCCGACACAGCAAAAATGACTAAATTTGCAAAGTGCTAACCCCGGATTATTTATACGAAGAGGCTTTGCGGCATTTCCCTTTCGAGCCGCAGGGGGGCCAGGACGAGCTGCTGTGGCGACTGAGCGAGTTCGTCACGGGCCACGGCGAGCGGGACGTGTTCCTGGCGCGAGGCTATGCCGGCACCGGCAAGACATCGGTGATGGCGGCGCTCACGGCGGCGCTCGCCCGCACCAGGCTCAAGACCGTGCTGCTCGCCCCTACCGGCAGGGCCGCAAAGGTGATGTCCGTGTATGCGGCACGCCCGGCATCCACCATCCACAAACGCCTATACCGGGGAGATTCCATTGATCCATACTCCAACGGATATTTTCTGGCTCCGAACCGTGACAAGGACACCGTATTTATCGTGGACGAGGCATCCATGATAGCTGGACGCTCCACAAGGCTGCTCGAGCATCTGGTGACCCATGTCTATTCCTCGCCCGGATGCGTGCTGATCATGGGGGGAGACATGGCGCAGCTGCCCCCTGTGGGCGAGTCGCTGAGCCTGGCCATGAGTCCCGTCGCCATGGAGGCGCTGGGTCTGCGGCCTGCCGTCTTCGACCTGGAGCATCCCCTGCGCCAGGCGTCACGCTCCGGCATCCTCTACAACGCCACACGACTGAGGCGGCGCATGCTCAAGGAGCCGCTCCCGGAGGCTCGCCTGTGGCCCGGACGGTTCCCCGACGTGCAGGTCACCACAAGCGAGTTCCTGGCAGAGCAGATAGCCGACTCGTATGCAGAGGCCGGGCAGGACTCCACCCTGGTGGTGACGCGGGCCAACTGGAGGGCAGCCGCCTTCAACCGCGCCATACGCTCATCGGTGCTGTACGCCGAGGAGAGGCTGCAACGGGGCGAAAGGCTCGTGGTGGCCAAGAACAACTATTTCTGGACCGCCAAGATGCCCGGTTCCCCCTTCATAGCCAACGGCGAGGGGGCAATAGTGCAGCGCATACTGGGCTATGAGACACGCTACGGCCATGACTGGGCCGACGTGGAGCTGCTCATGCCCGACTCCGACCTGGAGGTCGAGTGCAAGCTGCTGCTCACATGCCTGGACAACGAGGCCCCGGCGCTCCCGCAGGACCAGTACGCCCTGCTCTACCAAGCCGTAATGCAAGACGTGCGCAAACGCCGCCTCGGGGCCTCCGACGAGCTGAAGGCCATACGCACAGACCCGTACCTCAACGCCATACAGGCCAAGTACGGCTATTGTCTCACATGCCACAAGGCGCAGGGCGGCCAGTGGGACCACGTCTACATAGACTTGGCGGGCATACAGCCCGACGCTTGGCACGACCTGGATTTCCACCGATGGCTCTACACGGCCGTAACCCGCGCCGTGAAGCGCCTATGGCTCGTGAATCCCTCCATTCCTTTGAACAAAGACCCGCTGCCGGGTGTTGAACCATCCGTAGAGTAATGCTCCACATATAAACCCAAACAAGACATAAACCCAAACAAGACATTCATATCATGGAAACAGTATTTCTCAACGGCATGGCCATGCACACATGCGGCCATCTGCCCAAGGTGGGCGAGAAGGCCCCGGAGTTTCACCTCGTAGGACAGGACCTCATGGAGATTGACCTGGAAAAATACAAGGGGCACCGCCTGGTGCTCAACATATTCCCGAGCATGGACACCGACGTGTGCGCCGCCTCCGTAAGGCATTTCAACGCCGACGCCGCCTCCCTGGAGAACACACGCGTGCTGTGCGTGAGCATGGATCTCCCCTTCGCCGCCACCCGTTTCTGCACGGCAAACGGAATAGAAAACGTAGCCACGGGCAGCGGTTTCCGCAGCGATTTCGGCTCCGCTTATGGCGTAAGAATTGAGGACGGCCCCATGAAGGGCCTCTACGCACGCGCCCTGGTGATTATCGACGAGCAGGGCACCGTCATCGGCACAAGCCTCTGCGAGCAGATCACTGAAGAGCCGGACTACGCCTTTGTCAAGAAGCTACTCGGTTAAAAATAGTCAATCACGCCATGTAATTCAGGATAAATGCCTAACTTTGCGGAACCGCAGCCCTTTGCCGCGGTCCCGCATCGCTTATGATACGCATCCTGATTCTCGCCATATTCGCCGCCTTGGGCGTGGCAGCTGTCCGCGCCCGGGACTCCGTCCCCGCCTCCCGCGACCTGCACCGCTGGTCCATTACCGTCCCAACCCCTGCCGACACCGCCGTGTGCGAGAACGTCGTAACACAGCCCTCGCTCACAGGCCGCACCGTTTCCGACTACAAGCTAACCGACGACTGGAAGATGTCGCGCCGCCTCAAACGCGCCGCCTGGATCACCCTCGGAGCCGGAGCCTTCTTAGCCGTGGCAGGCACCGTGGGTGGCATCCTGGCTTTTGATGGGGAGGGCTTGGCAACCGTCGGCATCTGGTTCTGCACCTGGACCGCAGGGGGGCTGTCCATGCTCTCGAGCATACCCCTGTTCATCACCTCACATCATTTCAAGCACCGGGCCAAGCGAAGCGTGGACATATCCCTGAACGCCACCGGTTTCTGCGAACCCACCCCTCAGGGCCGAGCCATGCGCCGCCCCGCCCTGGGCCTCGCCCTAACATTCTGACCCTCGCCGCCTCGCGCTCAGCACTTTGGGGGATTTGGCCATGTCCGGGATTTTTTGTACCTTTGAGCCTGATTTCCGCAGTATTACCCAAAGTTTCAAACCGTGAGGCGCGTACAGGCGTTATAGTCTTGCTACCCTCATATTCACGCAAATGGAAAAGAAATTATCTATCCTCCGGCAGGACCCCTGGCTCGAGCCATACGCCCCCGCCATCGAGGGTCGGCACGAGGACGTGGCCCGCAAGCTCGCCTCCCTCACCGCCGGCACATCAGGCTCCCTTTCCGATTTCGCCAACGCCCATCGCTATTTCGGGCTTCACCGCACCGAATCGGGCTGGGTGTTCCGCGAGTTCGCCCCCTCGGCCACGGAAATATACCTCATAGGCACATTCAACGGCTGGACGCCCTCTGAGCAATGGAGGCTTACCTCCATGGGTGGAGGAGTATGGGAGGTATCCCTTCCCGCCGACTCCATCCACCACGGAGACATCTACAAGATGCTGGTGCGCTGGCCGGGCGGACAGGGGGAACGCATACCCGCATACGCCACCCGCGTGGTGCAGGACGACAAGACGGCTATCTTCTCCGCCCAGGTGTGGGAGCCTGCCAAGCCTTACAAGTTCAAGGTGAAACGCTTCAGTCCGGACGTGAAGCCGCTCCTGATATACGAGTGCCACATAGGCATGAGCGGGGAAAAGGACGGGGTAAGCACCTACGAGGAGTTCCGCACACAGGTGCTCCCGCGCATACACAAGGACGGCTACAACGCCATCCAGATCATGGCCATCCAGGAGCATCCCTACTACGGATCATTCGGATACCATGTCTCCTCCTTCTTCGCCGCCTCCTCCCGTTTCGGCACCCCTGACGACCTCAAGCGCCTCATCGACGAGGCGCACTCCTTGGGCATAGCCGTGATCATGGACATAGTGCACTCGCACGCCGTGAAGAACGAGTCCGAAGGTCTGGCGCGCCTCGACGGCACCCGCGACCTCTACTTCTACCCCGGGGCGCGCGGCGAGCATCCGGCCTGGGACAGCCTATGCTTCGACTACGGCAAAGACAGCGTGCTGCATTTCCTGCTCTCCAACTGCAAATACTGGCTCGAGGAATTCCGCTTCGACGGATTCCGCTTCGACGGCGTGACCTCCATGCTCTATTACGACCACGGACTGGGCAAGGCCTTCGGCTCATACGCCGACTATTATGACGGAGGACAGGATACCAACGCCATAACGTATCTGACCTTGGCGAACATACTCATACACCAGGTGAACCCCAAAGCCATAACCATAGCCGAGGAGATGAGCGGCATGCCCGGCCTGGCCGTGCCCTACGAGGACGGAGGCCTGGGATTCGACTACCGCATGGCCATGGGCATACCCGACTATTGGATAAAGACCATCAAGGAGAAGAAGGACGAGGACTGGCATCCCACCTCCATTTTCTGGGAGCTGACCAACCGACGCGCCGACGAGAAGACCATCTCCTACTGCGAGAGCCACGACCAGGCGCTCGTGGGAGACAAGACCATAATCTTCCGGCTCATAGACGAGAAGATGTACTGGCACATGAGCGTGGACGACCATGACTTCACGGTGGAGCGCGGCATGGCTCTCCACAAGATGATACGACTGGTGACCTTGGCCACCATCAACGGCGGATACCTCAATTTCATGGGCAACGAGTGGGGACACCCCGAGTGGATCGATTTCCCGCGCGAGGGCAACGGATGGAGCTACAAGTACGCGCGCCGACAGTGGAGCCTCGTGGACCGCGAGGACCTCAAGTACAAGTACCTGAACCGCTTCGACAACGCCATGGTCGAGACCGTCTCGGGCCAGTACGACTTCCAGGCAAAGCCCGTGGAGAAGCTCTGGGAGAAGGACGACGACCAGGTGCTCGCCTTCATGAGGGGCGACCTGCTGTTCGTGTTCAATTTCTCCCCCACGCGCAGCTTCGAGGGCTACGGCATACTCGCACCTGAGGGCGAATACGAGGTAGTGCTCGACTCCGACTCAAAGGCTTTCGGAGGCTACGGCAACGTGGACGACAGCGTCCGCCATTTCACCGCCCCCGACCCGCTGTACAAGCCCTCAGGCAAAGGATGGCTGCGCATGTACCTCCCTTCCCGCACAGCGCAGGTGCTCCGCAGGGTGAAGCCTGCCCCCAAGCCGCGCAAGCCACGAGCCAAGAAAAAATCATAATCTGAAAATCGGAAAAGTAAATAGATAAAACTATGTCACATAAAGCAATTCTCATCATTCTCGACGGATGGGGCATCGGCGACCACAAGAAGGACGACGCCATCTTCAACACCCCCACCCCCTACATAGACTCCATGCTCAAGCAATACCCCCACTCGCAGCTGCAGGCCAGCGGCGAAGACGTCGGTCTGCCCGACGGGCAGATGGGCAACTCCGAGGTGGGGCACCTCAACATCGGAGCCGGACGCATAGTGTACCAGGACCTGGTGAAGATAAACCGCGCCATAGCCGACAAGTCCATACTCAAGAACAAGGAGATCGTATCCGCATACTCCTACGCCCGCGACCACGGCAAGGCCCTCCACCTCATGGGCCTCACCTCCGACGGCGGCGTGCACTCGAGCCTCGAGCACCTGTTCGCCCTGCTCGACATAGCCAAGGAGTACGGTCTGGAGAAAGTGTACGTGCACTGCTTCATGGACGGCCGCGACACCGACCCCAAGAGCGGGGCAGGGTTCATAAGCCGGCTGCAGGAGCACTGCGCCAAGTCCACAGGCGAGATTGCCTCCATCATAGGCCGCTTCTACGCCATGGACCGTGACCACCGATGGGAGCGTGTCAAGGAGGCCTACGACCTGCTCGTGCACGGCACAGGCCGTCCCGCCACCGACTTGGTCAAGGCCATGGAGGAGAGCTACGCCGAGGGCGTCACCGACGAGTTCATCAAGCCCATAGTCAACTCCGCAGTGGACGGCACCATCAAGGAGGGTGACGCCGTCATATTCTTCAACTACCGCAACGACCGCGCCAAGGAGCTCACCGTGGTGCTAACCCAGCACAGCGAGGACGGCATGGACCCCATCCCGGGCCTGCAATACTACTGCATGACACCCTACGACTCCTCCTTCAAGGGCGTACATATCCTGTTCGACAAGGAGGACGTGCAGGACACCCTGGCAGAGTGGGTATCCAAGCAGGGCAAGAAGCAGCTCCACATAGCCGAGACCGAGAAATACGCCCATGTCACCTTCTTCCTGAATGGTGGCCGCGAGGCTCCATTCGAAGGCGAGGACCGCATACTGGTGGCCTCACCCAAGGTGGCCACATACGACCTCAAGCCCGAGATGAGCGCCTTCGAGGTGAAGGACAAGCTGGTGGCGGCCATCGACTCCGAGAAATACGACTTTATCGTGGTGAATTTCGCCAACGGCGACATGGTGGGCCACACCGGCGTATACCCCGCCATCCAGAAAGCCGTGGAGGCCGTTGACTCTTGCGTGCATGACGTGGTGGAGGCCGCCAAGGCCCACGGCTACGAAGGCATCCTCATCGCCGACCACGGCAACGCAGACCATGCCATAAACGCCGACGGCACTCCCAACACCGCACACTCCCTGAACCCCGTGCCTTTCATCTACATAACGCAGACCCAGGGGCACACCGCCGAGAATGGCCGTCTGGCCGACGTGGCTCCCTCCATCCTCAAGATCATGGGGCTCCCCCAGCCCTCCGAGATGACCGGCCACAGCCTCATAGACTGACGCCCCCTACCGAACAAGGAACCCCCGGCAGGTTGCACAACCGACTCGCAACCTTCCGGGGATGTCTTTATTCGGATTACAGCATTATTCTGCGGGGGCGGCCTTGTCTTCGCCGTAGAAAATCTGACGTCTGTCCTCGCCGCGCCACCATATCGACAACCGCTGCTGAACATATCCGGGCCTCAGGAACTGACGCGCGGGGCGGCACTCTCGCCACAGGCAGGGCCATTCCCGGCCATAGTCCAGGTCGCAATATACCCACAGACGCCCCGAGTCCACGTACCGCGCCAGGGCCGCGTCATACTTCACAAGCATGGCACGGCTCTCTTTTATCACCACGGCGAAATGCCAAGCCAGCACGCAGACCACCGCACCGGCTGCCCAGACAGACGCGGACCGCAACCATCTCCGCGTGAAACATCCCCTCCACAGGGCGGCAACCCTGACCCATCCGGCCAGGCACAGCATCATGCCGCAAACCATGGCCCGCTCGCATCCGCTCACCGCCAGCGCCAGCGCCAAGGACCCGACACCCCCCGACGCGCACAGACCTGTCACCTCCACATCAGGGCGCGGCACATCACGCCGCCGGGCACGCCGCGACAGCCACAGGGCGACGGCGGCAAGCCCCACGGTGAGCAGGTAGGCCCATTTGAGGCTCACACCCTCCTGGCCGGTACCCATCTGAGAGAGTCGGTACCAGAAACCGGGCAGGCACACATAAGCCAGCACCCCGGGCATCAGCGCCAGCCACACGAGCCAGCGCCACCGCTCCCGGTGCCCGCTCACAAACATATACACAGGGAAAGCCACGATGAGAGGCACAGCCGCGCCCTCATGCCAAAGGCCGGTAAGCAATGCCAGCGCACCGGTCCATACACGTCCTCGCAGACCGGTCGGCGCAGGACGGCAGAACATCCAGGCCGTCCACGAGCACAGAGCCACGGACGGCACATAATTGAGCGCGAAATCATGACTGAAAGGATATGCCATCCATGGCATGAGACATACGTAGGCCATACCCAGCGACGCAGCACGCAAAGGAGTTCGCGCCCCTCCTCCTGAAAGCCTGGTCAGACTCCACATGCCCCATGCCAGGCAGAGACCCAGGAAACAGGCCGTCACGGCTCTCGGCAACCAGCCGCCAAGCAGATAAGCCACGTTGGCAAGCCGCAGATTGTCCGTCATGGCATGAACACGCATCTCGCTCAATACAGCCTGCCACCTGGTCTGTCCCCCCGACATGAAATCCCTCACCCCCTGGTCATACCACAGGTCATCGGCATGTGCCGGAAGCATCCACCACAAGACAGCCATTCCCGCCGCAGGCACAGCCACCGACAGGAAAACGAGTGACACCCGTATGTCAAACCGAGCCTTGCCCATAGCCAGTGTGTGCCGCGCGGTCCGTGTCACTCGCCTGCGAGGGCGGCGGTCAGGGCATGCTCAAGCTCGGGAGCGGTGAGCTTCACCCGCAACGCGCCGTCCAGGGCCATGGAGATGTTGCCGGTCTCCTCGCTCACTATCACACACACGGCGTCCGTAACCTGACTGATGCCCAAGGCGGCGCGGTGACGCAAGCCCAGTTCCTTGGGTATGTGCATGTCATGGCTCACGGGCAGGATGCACCCGGCGGCGGCTATACGGCGCCCGGCTATGATCATGGCCCCGTCATGCAGCGGGGAGTTCTTGAAGAATATATTCTCTATCAGGCGCGTGTTTATGGCCGCGTCTATCATGTCGCCGGTCTTCTCGTAGTCACTCAGCGACACGGAGCGCTGGAACACTATCAGGGCGCCCGTGCGGCTCTTGCTCATGCCCATGCAGGCGTACACCACAGGCATGATGTAGTCCATCTCCTTGTCCTGATCCCCCTGGTGATGGAACAGGCGGTGAAGGAAGGTCCATTTCTCATGGGAGCCCAGGTCTATGAGAAAGCGCTTTATCTGGTCCTGGAACAGCACCACAAGCACTATCAGGCCGATGGCCATGAACTTGTCCAGTATGGAACCGGTGAGCCGAAGGTTGAAAATCTCGGAGGCGAGAATCCACACCACCACGAAAGCCATCACGCCTACGAATATGTTGAGCGTGCCGCTCTTCTTCATGGTGCGGTACAGGTAGAAGAGCAACAGCCCCACCAGCAGTATGTCTATGACATCCTTTATCGCGAAATCAATCATGAATCCTTGATTTTGGAGGTTATGGCCACCGCCTGCAGGGCCGGGACCACGTCATGCACGCGAAGCACCGAGGCTCCGTGCATGAGCGCGTATGTGTTCAGAGCTGTGGTGCCGGCGAGGCTGTCCGCAGGGGTTATGTCCAGCAGCTTGTAAATCATACTTTTACGCGATATGCCGATATACAGGGGATAACCCATGGCGGCGAAATCGTCCAGACGGGCCATCATCTCGAAATTCTGGTCCAGGGTCTTGGCGAAGCCGAACCCGGGGTCTATGAGTATGTCCCTGACGCCCAGCCGCTCCAGGCGCGCGGCCTTGTAGGCGAGGTCGGAGATGACCTCTGCCGTGACGTCGGCATAATCGGTGAGGCCCTGCATGGTGGAAGGCGTGCCTCGCGTGTGCATCAGCACATACGAGGCTCCTGTCTCGGCCACCGTCCCGAACATATCCGGGTCCAGGTCTCCGCCCGATATGTCGTTTATCATGTCAACTCCCCATTCCTGCACACAACGGCGAGCCACACAGGCACGGAACGTGTCGACACTTACCACTGCCTCGGGCCACTCGCGCGAGGTGACCTCCAGCGCCATAGCCACGCGCCTGTATTCCTCGTCGGGACTCACCTCGTCAGCTCCGGGACGCGACGAATAGCCTCCTATGTCCACCCCTTGCGCCCCGGCGTCCCGCATGGCCGCCACACGCTCCCGTATGGCCGAGACCTCGAAGGTGCGGCTCCCGGCGTAAAAGGAGTCGGGCGTGGCGTTGACTATGCCTATGACCCACGGGGTGGAAAGATCCCGAAGGGTGCCTTTTATATTTATCGTATTTTTCGGTGTCTGCATCACAATTTTCGTAATGTGGGGGCGAAGATACGAAAAAAAAGGCTTACACGGAAATTACGGCAGCAATAAATTTGCGGCTTAACACGTTTTTTCCTAAATTTGCATCCGCAATAACGCAAGAGGCATACCTGATTCCGCCATAGGCCGGGGACACCGATTCGTAATCCTCACTGAGGCCGGAATCCACGGAGCCTCAGGCACCTATATCCTTCTCTACCTGAGCCGAATTATTAACCATGTGCCGCCACAGGCGGACACACCACACTATAAAAATATCATGATCCGTAAACTTACAAGCACGTTGGTCGCGATACTGGTGGCGGGAGCCTCAATCCCGGCACTCGCCGTGCCCGCACGCCCGGGGACCTCACTCACCCGCACGCAGCCTGACGGCTCACAGGTGACGCTTGCCCTGCATGGCGACGAACATTTCAATTACATGACTGACAGCGAAGGCTATCTCGTGGCTCTCCAGCAGGACGGCTGGTATCGGATACTCGACAACCAAGGACAGGCCACATCGCTGATCCCTATGGATTTCGACATGCGTCCCAAAGCCGAACAGGACGAGCTGATGCGTATACGCCCGCAGCAGACATTCGAGACCCTGAAGACACGCGCGCTGGCCGCAAACATGGGCGCGCGCATGGCCAAGGCGCCGGCTCTCCACCGCGCAGGTTCGGTGCCTCCCGGCAAATGGGACAATGCCGACGGACATGACCTGCGTGCCATACCCACCGACGGCCAGAGGCATGTGCTCGTGGTTCTCGTCAATTTCTCAAACCTCAAATGGAGCTTCTCCGACAACCCCCAGGCCGAGATGAAAGCCATGCTGAACGAACCGGGCTACTCGGGCAACTACTGCACCGGCTCCGCCGCCGATTTCTTCCGCGCCTCCAGCAACGGGGTATAC
The DNA here is from genome assembly GCA_900552315.1 of uncultured Bacteroidales bacterium. Classification (GTDB taxonomy): domain Bacteria; phylum Bacteroidota; class Bacteroidia; order Bacteroidales; family Muribaculaceae; genus Lepagella. The sequence goes on from URZM01000012.1 coordinate 19,394, forward strand.
CAGCCCATATTCGACGTCTACGGCCCAGTGGACCTCAACAAGCCGTACTCTTATTACGGACGAAACACCAACGGCCAGGACACGGCTCCTTGGGAGATGGTGGCCGACGCTTGCCAGGCTCTCGACGACGAGGTGGATTTCTCCATATATGACACCAACGGCGACGGATACGTGGACAACGTATACGTATTCTACGCCGGATACGGCGCCAACGAGGGCGCGGGCGACGACTTCATCTGGCCCCATGCCTTCAACCTGCGTTACGCCATGACGCCCCCCGTGCTCGACGGAGTGACCATAGACCACTACGCATGCTCCAACGAGCTCACGCTGCGCACCATAAACGGAGACCCCAAGACCCATTCGGGCATAGGCACGTTCTGCCATGAGTTCGGGCATGTGCTCGGGCTCCCGGACGTATACGCCACCAATTATACCGGAGCCTTCACCCCCGGCGCGTACTGCGTCATGGACCATGGGTCATACAACAACAACTCCCGCACTCCGCCCCTCTACTCCATCTATGAGAAATACGCAATGGAGTGGGAAAAGCCGATAGACATCACAAGTGGCGCAGACATCAACATGCAGCCCACCGTGGACGGCGGCTATGCCTACCGAGTGACCATTGACCCCTCGCGCCCCACAGAGTACTATCTCTTCGAGAACCGCCAGCAGCACGGCTGGGACACATTCATCCCCGGCCACGGCATGATGGTGTGGCACGTGGACTACGACAAGAGCATCTGGGATGCCAACATAGTGAACGACAACCCTCAGCACCAGTATCTCGACCTGGTGGAGGCCGACGGGTCCGCTGACGAAGGCTCACAGGCCGGAGACCTCTTCCCCGGCACATCAGGCAGGTCAGAGTTCACCGGCAACGCGGCTTCCCCCTACCCCGCCTTCGCCAACTGGAACGGTCGCGCCACACAGCTCGACATCTCCAACATTGGCGAGGATGTCACTGGCACCGTATCCCTGCGCTTCGGCTCAGGCAGCGACACCGGCTCTCCTCTGCACATCTCGGCACCCGCTGCCGTGCTCACAGACATGGACGACACGTCGCTCTCTTTCAAATGGGACCCCGTGCCCAACGCAAAGAAATACTACATCACGGTCCTCTCCATGAAGGCCGACGACCTGTTCGGCACGCTGGAGACCGAGTTCGTGGACAAGTACACCTTCGCTGACCTGGAGGACCGCACATCCGTCACCCTGACGGACCTCACCCCGGGCCTATCATACCAGGTGTCGCTCTACGCATCCTCCGACAACAACCTCTCTGCACCCAGCCAAGGGTTCTACGCCACATACGACAGCGACCTGGCAATGGTCTCCCCGCGCCTGGAGGTGACCCCGGGAGCCGACAGCGCGGACTTGAAGTGGTATGAGGTGCCCGGAGCCGACCACTACGAGCTTACGGTGGCCTCACGCGCCGAGGAGGCTCCCGAACTGGGCGCCACCGTGGCCTGGGACAACCGCCGCTATCCTTCCGACTGGTCCTTCCCCGGAGGCATCTTCGACACACGAGACGAGTATGTGGGACAAAGCTCTCCCTCCCTGCGCATGAACCACGAGACCGCCATCACCACAGGCATCTACGACCAAGACATCAGCGCGCTGGATTTCTGGGCACGCACCAACATCGATGGCGGAAACCTCTCGCTCAGGATCTATTCAATAGAGCCCAACTACAGCCTCTCCCAGATAGCCGAGATCACCGAGGTGCCTTGCTCCGCCGAGGGTCGTAAAATCGAGGTCAAGGACATCCCCTCGGGCGTGCGCCAGCTCATGATAGTCCTCAGCTGCCGCACGGCAGGCCTGACCATGAACATCGACGACATCAACCTGTACTACGCGGGCAATGTCACCGACACCCCGGTAGGCTCCTATGACGCATGCGCCGTAACCGGCACCACCTTCAAGGCCGAGGGGCTGCAGACGCTCACCCCCTACGTGGCCTATCTCCGGGCCGTCGGCTCATCCGGCAAGTCCGCCCTCTCCAAGGTAGTCAGGTTCACCACCGCCGACCCCTCCGGTGTGGACGAGGTTGCCGACAGCACACCCGGATACACTCTGCGCGACGGCGTTCTCACCAGCACACAGCCCGTCTCCGTCTTCACCATAGACGGCACCCCCGTGGCCATAGACATGACAGGCTCCGTGCTGCTGCCCGCACGCGGCATCTACCTGGTGACAGCCGCCGGCAAGACCCGCAAACTCGCTTGGTAATCCCCACGCACGTCAGACAATCCCCTGAAAGTTAATAACAAACGACAGAAGGCGCGGCTCCCCACCCCGGGAACCGCGCCTTCTCCAATATAAATCCCTTCAATTTCTGCCAACATAATGAACGATAAACGATAAATCCTTCGAGGCCGTTTGCGCGTTCGGAGGATTTGTGTTAACTTTGCATCGCTTGCGGGAACATGCGGGGCGCGCAGAGGCGGCCTCCCCCTGAGCATTTTTATAGATGCGTTACTATGCGCTTTGGTTTTGGCTGTGTAAGAACTTCGCAAACTCAAACATCAAGTCAGGAACAAGGCAAACGGGAACGCTTCATGCCTGTATATAAATGCCTTACATGGTTCACGCGCCTTCGGGCGGAGTGCGCCATGATGGGTGTGATATATACACACGTGGAGTCTTCGTGTTTGCCCGTTTTAACTTGATGAGCATGCGAAGGCTTTTACACAGGAAACGGGCACTGGTTTTGGCTCCACGTTTTCTATGTTCAAATTTCCGACTTTCATAAACCGCCATCGAGGGGTCACATGGCTTAAAATCAATATCTTATCATGTTACCCAAAAGAATTTTGGCAATGCTTTCCCTGCTGCTGTGCTGCCTGGCGGGGATGGCGCAGGACGTAATCGTCTGCAAGGACGGAACCTCGCTGCTCGGCAAGGTGGCCGAGGTGACCGAGGCGGAGGTTAAATACCGCAAGGCCGACAATCCCGACGGCCCGCTCTACACCCTCAAGGTCGCCGACCTTATGCGCATCAACTACGAGAACGGCCAGTCCGACATCTTCGCCCGGGACGGCCAGCTTCCCTCCACCGTCCTGGCCGGTCCCACCGGCGACGTCAAGGACACCGACCTGCTGGCCCTGTACAAAAGAAAAAATATTGATTATTCATTACCAAAGAAACTAAAACTCACAGCCTTTATCGGTGGCGGAGTCCTGATTGCGGCTGGAATAGCTTTAGCTTGGACTGGAGATTTCTATGAAGACGATGGAAAGAAGGTTACAGGTATTGCATTAGCTGGCATGGGTGTAGCATGGATTCCAACGTTTTACCTTATAGCTAGGCATAAGCAGAAGAAGCTGAATGAGTTGGCTTCGGCTCCGCTCTACAGGCAGGAGATTTTCGCCAAGGACGGCAAGTCGCTCTCGATGGGTGTAGACTTCCTGGCCGACCGGGTGCAGACGCGCACGTTGGGCCTGGGCATGACTTTCAAATTCTGAGGCCATGAGGAAATCCATACTTGTTTGCGCCGCCTTGGCAGCGACCATGGCCATAAGCTCGTGCAGCATCACGCGCACCGGCTCGCGCGAGGAGAACAGCCACACCACCGTGGCTCCCGAGATTGTAAGCTACAACGAGCTTACCATGGACCTCGACCCCACGGGGGTCACCTACACCATAGACATCTCGACCCCGGAAGGCAAGTTGAAGCTCGACAAGATCTCGCTCGCAGAGGCCCAACAGCTCGCCCTGGTGGAGTGCCTGATGAAGTACAACTGCGCCACCCTGTTCAA
>URZM01000013.1 GCA_900552315.1 uncultured Bacteroidales bacterium
CCTTGGCCTCAAGCCTGTACCGGCCGGGCGCATAGAGGTCCACACCCTGGAACTCTACCTGCATCACGTCATCGTCCACCGAAATGTACTTGGTGTACAGCGAGCTGTATTCCACATCGTTGACCGTAAGGACAAACGGAACGCACTGGAGCGGGAGGCGACCCGCGTTGCGGAACTCGACAACCACTTTTTCCTCATGCCCGTATACGGCGTCGTCCGCAGGGCTCTTGACCGCAAGCAGCTCCAGGTCCGGGCGCAGCGCGGTCTCGGCCACTGAAATTCCTGAGGATATAAAAAGCGAGGAGGCCTTTCCGACAGGTGTGAAACAGATGCTGTACACACCGTCAGACTCTACGGAGAAATAGCCGGTGAAGCGACTCATCACATACTGGTCCACACCTCTGAGCATGGCTATGTCCACGCTTTCGCCCGTGGCAGCATTGAGCACGGAGACATTGAAATCCGTGACATCTCCCTTATTGACGAAATATGAGAACGTGGTAGAGTAAACTTTCCCATGCTCCATGCTCATGCCTGGGGACACGAGCATGTCGCCGGCATCCGCCGCGCCATCCGAGGCGTACATGTACCCCACGCCCATGCTGCGGTCTTGCACGAAACGGAAGGAGTCGCGGTTGCGGTTCACGGTGCCCCAGTTGTCGATGGAAAGATGCGACATGGAGGAATACGGCAGCTCCTCGGGCGCGCGATAGTCCAGAAGCAGCGAGCGGGTGTCGTTGCCGGAATACTCGTCATCAGCGGCCATTATGTCCACCTTAAGGGTCTCTGTCTCCCCCGGCGTGCCTTTGAATGTGAAATCTTCCGGGAACCATATCATGTAGTTGCCGTTTGGCTCAAGGTCTATTCCGCTGAAGGTCATGCTCTTCTCGCCGATGGAAGGAGAAGAGGCCTTCACGTCGAATGAGCTTACGGTGGCCTTGCCTTCATTGCGCACCAGCACACCCACGGGGAATGTGGTCAGGGACGATATATGCGGGGTAGGCACCACGATTTCCTCAACCGAAAGGTCCAATCCATATTCCCCGGTGAGACGCATGTTGCCGAGATAGATGCGGAAATCTATCGGGTCGGTGTTCACAACACGGTATTCTATGCGATACAGTCCGGTCTCCTCGACACTGAACATATTGTTATGCTCGGCGTAATAAGGTTCTGTTACGTTCCCGGCCCAGATCTGCTTCACGAGGCTCGTGCTGTTGTCGTCTCCCACGCGCACGAGGTTGACTGCCAAAGGCATAGAGGCTCCTGCCTTGCCCAAGCGTGAGATGAAAGAAAGCTTGTAGCCCTTGCCTCCTTCAAGACGCAGCATACGCGACTTCAGGGACTCGTCGGAATTGTCGAGAGTCACATTCACCAGGCCATACATGCCTCCTCCATAGGAGTATACGTTTGTGTTCATCGAGGTCTCGCCCGTAAGTACAAACTTGTATCCGTCATTGTTGACGTCATCCACGGTCCAGAAATCCTGTTCATCGCTCTTTTCGGAGACAGTCCCCATGTCAGGCAGGTAAGGCACCCCGGCCACCACACTCTCGAGCGTCACGGTCATGGCGTCGTTCTCCGGAACCTCATCGTTCTCAAGTTCGATCCACACCTTGAGGCTGTACGGATGTCCAAGGAGCGAGAGGTCCGCCTTTGTCGCGAACACGAAATCGGCTTTCGCGCCAGGCGCGAGCTCCGCGGGCAGAGTCTCTACCACAGGTATGGCAGAGTCGTCCAGCGCGTAGCAGACCTTCAGGCTTCCCGGCTCTATTGTCTCCGAGCCTTTGTTTATGACCACCACGCTTATCTGCTCGCTGTCAGAATAAGTCATCTGCCTGTCTACAGGCCGGGTCACCGCTGTCACCGAGGCATCCACGCCCACCCTTTGGCTGAAGGAGAAATCGCGGAGCTGCAGCTGGGGCGCACCTGCCTCGCTGTAACATTTAAAGAAGAAATAGTGCGGGCCGGTGCTTTCGGCTGTATAGGTAGCCGTCGAGAACAGACAATTTTCCATGTCTATACTCTCGTTTTTCCATATCTCCACAGACTCTTCTATGTCGTCGGACGTGCCGACATACACAGCCATACGGTTGAGGAGGTCATCGTCTTCCTCGGACATGGCGCTGAAATCCACTGCATATCTCTTGCCGCTCTCCAGCAGCACGGGACGGGAGATGATCCAGGCGTCGGTCGGATCCCGGTAAGAATGGTCTATGTACCAATAGAACTCATTCCAGTCATCATAATCCCACCAGGCAGCGGAATTTTCGTCAGTGGTCCAGCCGTCAAGGTCATACGCCTCCAGGAAATCAGGCGTATAGGGAACACCGGCCACGATATTCTGGGCGTAAGCCGTTATCTCATCGTTAAGGCTATTGCCGTCGTCGGGGGCACGCACGCCGGCCGTTATCGCAAAGTTGCCGTCCGGGGCACCAAGATCGGCCGCCTTACGGAATGTATAGTCGGCAGACTCCCCTTGTTTCAACGGCTGGACAGGAGCGAAAAGCTCAACGACCTCGGGCATGTCGTTGACCCTGTAGTACACCTCTGTCTGGACAAGGGGGGTCACCCCTGCATTGGAAATCGTCAACGTCACAGGCTCACTGGAGGTGAAAGCCTTGCTCGTGGGACGCACATCACTCAGAGAGTAGTTGATTTTGTCAACCGAAGCGTCGACCTCCGGCATCCTGGAGACGAACACCCCGTCTATATATCCTGAAAGGCCACCGGGATTGCCCCAAGCCTTGGAGGCGTTGACATAAAACTCCAAATACACCTTCTTCCCCTCGAACTCATGAGGGACACTGTATTTGAACAGGGTCCATCCTTGCACATCCGTGCCAGTGAGCGCGGAATTGTCAAGCGCCGCCAGCAAGTCGGAGGAAGAGGCTCCGTCCGCACTCACTATCCTGAATCTGAACTCCACGTCTCCTCGCAGACAATATTTCAGCTCATAGCCATAGAACCCGGCTTCAAGATTCTCCAAGCCGGCCAAGTCAATCTCAGGGGAACGCAGTATGAGCTCCGTGTTCCTGGAACTGAAATTCAATTTGGCCGACCTGGTGCTCGCGGACTCTATCTTCGAGAACGGATTGTCGCCACATAGATCCGTAACCCACCTGGCGGGAACATCAGGGGTAAGGTCTGTCTGCACCCATCCTGAAGGGAAATCCTCGGAATCGAATCCCTCTACAAAGACTTTTGAGCCTTGGCCGGACATCGTGAATGGCCACAAAGCGAGAAGCCACAAAATAAGTAGATACTTTTTCATGCGATTGTATTTTGCTTTAGCGGTTTAAAAAGAAGCTTGATTGTTTTATTTCTTCATCAGACAAAAGTCTCTTCTAAAGAAATCATCTGACCATCACCTTACGTGTGCCGCCAGGCTCCTTCACAATGTATATTCCTTTGGCAGGGTTGCCGGTGATCCTGCGTCCACCCAGGTCGTAGAACTCCTGTACCTGCCGGTCATCTCCTTGCTGTATCGACCCAATGGAAGAGACTGCCCAACGCACGTTCTGTCCGTACACATTGCCATCGTTGTCTGTCCATGCCGCCACGAACTCTCCAGGATGCCAGGCAACCTCGCCATAACCTTTGTCCCCGGAAGCATCGCTCACAATGCAGTTTCCATCTGACAGCTGTCCGCCATGAGATATACGCGCATACTTGATCAGAGCCGATTTCACGCCTGTCTGCTCACGGTACACCACACCTACGGAATCATCCATGTCCACAAGACCATATATCGTATATTGCAGCCCATGCTCGTCATTCACGGTCCTGTCTATTGACCACTCAATCTCCCCTGTGGCTGAAATCTTATGACAAGCCACGTCTGGGGCAACCTCGTTATTGCGGCATGCCATGTAGTAACCTCCGTCTGCCGCCGCCATGAAATCGGGAATGTCCGAAAGTTCGACACCAGAGAGGCCCCACATCAGGTTTCCGTCTGAATCCATTCGCTGGGCCATGCCTATGGTACGCATAGCGTTCGGCGCCTCTCTCCAACCGGCGAGCACACCTCCCTGTCCGTCCGAGATGAATGTCGGTTCGGCTGTGATCTGCACATTGCCGGAATTACCGATCACCACCGGTTCCTCCCATGCCTCCTCGCCGTTGGCGGTATATTTGGAAGACACCAGGTTTCCGGTGACATTGTCATAATACCCCACGAAGAAGCCGTCCTCTCCGGTGGGGACCAGTGCGAAATTCAGAGCGGGAACAGTGATATTTCCACCCCACGCGCTGGAACCGTCGGCCTTGAGTTTGAAAATCTTGATGTCACTGCGGCTGCCGACTATGGTCTGAAATCCTACCACCACGTTTCCGGAGTTGGTGACACAGAGCTTTGGATTGAAACAGGTATCGTCTTCAGCCACGTTGAATGACACCCCCTCCTCCTTCCATACCGATTCACCCGTGGGGTCTATGCAATAGGCGTATGCCTGCCATACCCCGTTACGCTTGTCGTTATACACCAACAGGGCGTTGCCGTCAGGGGTCACGTCCAGGTCATAACCGCTGCTCCAAGTCGGGGTCGGTTCACGGCACACGTATATGCCTCCGTCAGGAAACACGTTCCGGCCGGCGGCATCATAATACTGGAGCTTCAGGTAAGCGAAGCTCTTGTCAAGATCCCAAGAGATCCAGGACACATACACACCTCCCTGCGGAGCGGCCACGCATTGAGCCAGGTCATGGGACTCGGCGCCCTTGGGGCAGACAAGCGTGTTCTCCGACACATTCGTGTTCCAGGCCCATGCCGACACTCCCGACAGGAGAGCCGATACTGCAAACAAAGTCTTAAATGAAAAACGCATAATATAACTGAGATTAAAAGATACCAGAAGATTCTAAATCCGGCCCTCCGCAGACTGATAAAAATGTACGTCCGCACAAAAGGAGGAGCAATCGCAAAGTTATATTATTATTCCAATAAATACTACCGGAAACAGATTTAAAATGTCTGAATTATATTTTTAATACAAAAAACATCCTTATCGGGAGTTGATGCTCAGATGTTTACAATATTTCCCCATATCTAAAAAACAGACATGAGCACCGCCCTGTCAGGACTTGGCTTTGGCCTGCCGTATGAACTCGGAGGGGGTCATGCCTGTCACAGACTTGAAGACCTTGGTGAAATGAGTACGCGAACGGTACCCCACACTTTCCGCCATGGACTCGATGGTGAGCTTGCCTGCAGTCTGGGGCGACGCGAACATCTGGCATACCTTGTGTATCCTGTATTCGGCTATGAGGATGCTCAGATTCTTGTCGGTAAGGTCACTGATGGCCTTGGAGATGTTCTGAGGCTTCACATCGGCAAGCTCCGCGAGACGTTCCAGAGAGAAATCACTGTTGTAGACCTCCGCACTCGAAGAGAGGACCTTGTGCACCTTGTCAAGGATCTTGCGGGCCTCTTCCTCTGACAACGAGGACTGGCGCGGTTTCTTGACCGAGGGGGCTTCGGGCGCGGCATGCGCGTTTGCCAATTCCATATTCTTGCGGAACAGCTCCCGGTTGGAGCTTTTCAAGCGGCAGTTGCTCACCAAGACAAGAGCGAGCAGCACGAGAGCCACGGCAGAACCTATGGAAATGAGTATGATTACAATCCTCGATTTCTCCTCGCGAAAACGAGCGTCTACAATCTCTTTCCTCATGCCCGACAATGCTGACTCAGACTCCAGGTCCTTGATCACGTCATATTTGCCCGCGTTGTACAGCGAGTCCTTTATCTGGAGGGCCTGGAACTGATAGAAGCGGGCGGAGTCAGGATTGTCTGCCTTCCGGTAGGCCCACATAAGGCTTTCACACGCTGTCTCGGAAAGGTCCGCCACTCCTTTTGTGCGTGCCGTCATCTCGACCACCTTGAAGCAGTCCACCCCGGAAGAGTAGTCTTTGTTCGCCATATACGCATACCCTGTCAACAGCCAGTGGTACGCCACATAACGCTCGCGGTCATACACCACGTCTATCTCACGCGAAGCCTGGGCCATGAGTTCCATGGCCCGCGAGCCGTTTCCCGCGTATAGCTGCCTGAAAGCCTCCGCAACCAGTTTGCAGTATAGGCCCATAGGTGAAGACTGGGCGAAATCATACTCGGCCACGGCATCAATCTCCTCCTGAATGTCCTGCGTGGAGCCGTTCTTGGCTGTCAAAGTCAGCAGGTCTATGAAAGCCATGGTCACGCCCCAGTCCATACGATTGGCCACAGCCTCGTTGAACGCTTTGGAATACAAGCCTTTGGCACGCGAATAATTGTTGTAGTTGGCATAAATCTTGCCCATGTTGTCATTCGCCCCTATCTTCACCCGGGGCAAATCATACTCCTCTCCTATCTTCAGGGCATTGTCAAGGAACGGGAAGGCAAGCTCAGGCTTGTTGCGAGCGTAAAGCCAGATGTATCCGGTGTTGATGAAGGCAATGCCCACGCGTTCTATGTCTTGCAGAGGCAGGGATTCCGAGTAGCGTGAGATTGAGATGGCGTAGAAGGCCGCCGCCGAGTCCAGGTTGTCGCGTCGTATATTGTCCCAGCCGCGACGGTTAAGCTCTTTCAGGGGAAGCTGACCGAAGCGTCTGTTGAAACGCGCGTAATCTATGGTGTCGGCAAAAGCCGACACCGACATGATCAAAAACAGCGCCACTGCTGCGCTCCAACGCTTCAGGTCCATGATGTGCTTATGTCAGGGAATCTGCCATGACGGCAGACAATCAGGATTGTCCGACTACGGAGGGCGCCGTGTCCCGGCTTATCACACGGAAGGCAAAAGCCGCCTCCAGACGCCTGCGCCGCAAGTAAAGGCCCAGGTATGTCACTGAACATCCGGCCATTCCGGCCAAGAAGGCGGCCCACTCGGGGAAACCGAGCACAAGGAGCGCCACGAGCGGCAGCACGAGCATCAGGCATGGCAATCCGAGCATCAGAGCCACTGAACTGCGGTGCATCATGATGTCAGCGGCAATCCTGACACGCTCGCCGGGCCTGAAAGAAGCAGCGTCAGCCGACGGCACCTGTATTGTCTCAGCCCCCTTGTGCCTGCACAAGGAAGCAGCCGCGCAAGCCGCGCAACTCTCCGAACCGGAGTCAGCCACGACCACGCTCACGACTCCGCGAGCGGAATCGACGGCGGTCACCACCGCCTCATGCACTATAGATGGAACAGTCACCATAATCAAACGCCTACAAAGTTACAAAAACAATATGACGCGCCAAAGCAAACCACGGGAATATTTCCACAATACGGCGACATGGGCTGAGAAAGGGAGACACAGATGGCGGGCGCAGGCTTGTGAAAAGTGCGAGGCGACATGTCCGGTGGGACCTGCCGCCTCGCGGGGTATTGGTGGGTTGGGATTTGTCAGCTGAAGAAGAAGAGTATGATCACCTGCGCCATTATGACTCGCATGAACATGGTGAGCGGGTAGACCGTGGAGTAAGCTACGGCAGGGGCGTCGTTGCCGGCTACCTTGTTGCCGTAGGCCAATGCGGGAGGATCGGTGTATCCGCCGCTCATCAGGCCCATTATGGTGAGATAATTGAGCTTGTATTTGGCGCGGGCTATTATGCCCACCACCAAGAGGGGCACCAGGGTTATGATAAAGCCGTTCAACACCCATACGGCTCCGGTGGGCGTGAACACCGTCTCGGCGAACTTGGCGCCTGCCGCTATGCCTACCGAGGCGAGGAACAGGCAGATGCCTATCTCGCGCAGCAACAGGTTGGCCGAAGATGATGTGTATGTCACCAGATGATACTTGTGGCCGTAGTTGCTTATAAGTATGGCCACTATGAGGGGACCACCGGCAAGACCCAGGCGCATGGGCACGCTCATGCCGGGGAAAGAGAGGGGTATGCTGCCCACCACAATGCCGAGGAATATGCCTATGAACATAGTGATGAGGTTGGGTTCGTTCAGGTGTTTCTGCGAATTGCCAAGACGCGCGGCCAAGCGGTTTATGTCCTCCTCCTTGCCCACCACCGTGAGGCGGTCTCCTATCTGGAGACGCAGGTTGGGGGCAGCCAGCAGGTCCACGCCTGCACGGGTGACACGGGTGACATTCAGCTTGAAGCCCATGCGCAGGCGCAGCTCGCCGAGCTTCTTGCCGTTGTATTCGCTCTTGGTGACCACCACGCGGCGGCTTACCACATGCGAGTGGTTGGGGTCGGCCTCTTCGGCTCCCTCCCAGTCCTTGTCCACCACAGGACCCAGGAATCGCTTGAACAGCTCCTCGTCCTGCACGGAAATCACCACCAGGAGCATGTCGTGCATCTCGAGCACGGTGCTGGCCTTGGGTATGATGAGAGTGCCGTCAGGCTTCTGCAGACGCGAGATGACGAAATTGCAGGATATGAGCTGGTGGAGCTTGTCTATGGAAAGGCCGGTGATAAGGTCGTTGCTCACCTCGAAAGTCACCACATGCGGCCTGAGCTGCGACTTGTCCTTGTCTTCCTCCACCCGGCGTATCTCCTCGTCCACGTCTATCTTGTAGAGTTTGCGGATAATGAGCATGGCCACTATGATGCCCACCACGCCGAGGGGATAAGCGGCGGCATAGCCCATCGACATGTCCTGGGAAAGGCTTTCGGCCAAAGCCTGGTCAGTAGGCATGGCCTGTATCACAGTCTGCTGTGCGGCTCCGAGCCCCGGGGTGTTGGTCACGGCTCCGCTCATCACGCCCACCATCTCCGAGATCTTCACGGAGCCTCCTTCGCCTCCCTGTATCCAATAAAGGCCCACCATGAGAAGCACGTTGAGGCAGATGCCTGCCAAGGCCAGCACATTGAGGCGCACGCCACCCTCCTTGAACGAGGAGAAGAAGCCGGGGCCCACCTGCATACCTATGGAGAAAATGAAAAGGATGAGGCCGAAATCCCTAAGGAAATTGAGAGTATCCGCTGCTGCGGTGTAATGGAAATGCCCCATCAGGATACCGACAAACAACACGAAAGTCACTCCGAGCGACACGCCGAAAATCTTGATCTTGCCCAACCAGATACCCGTGAAAATCACGAAAGAGTACAGCAAAATCGTACTCGCAAGGGACACCTGCTCGGGCTTGAGTAAATCAATTAGCCAATCCATTAATTATTATTTGACTGATACTTAATAGTTTATAGCGATTGACCGGAGCCTCAGGCGCTGGAAAATCCCTGCAAAGTTACAAAAAAATTCGCCTCGGCTGTAAATTTTTATTGACATAGCCCCCGGCGCGGCGGGAATTTTCCAGTCCCGGACGTTATATATAGGGACGGACAAGATTACGGCCGCAGCCCTTCACCTGGCGGTTCAAACCTCCCTTTCCGCCAAAGAATCCGGCATTTCCCGGAAGCGAGAATACATGACAATATCAACATACCAAGTTTTATGAAAAAGATAAGAGCAGCCGTCGTCGGTTACGGCAACATCGGCAAATACGCCGTGGAGGCCCTGGAGGCCGCCCCAGATTTCGAGATAGCAGGCATAGTCCGCCGTCAGGGCTCCAAGGATTGCCCTCCGGAGCTCGCCCCCTACAAGGTGACGGACAACATTGACACTCTGGACGACGTCGACGTGGCCCTTCTTGCCACCCCCACTCGCAAGGTGGAGGAATATGCCGTACAGATGCTGCGCAAAGGCATCAACACCGTGGACAGTTTCGACATACATGGCTCCATACCCGAGCTGCGCTCGCGCCTGGACGCCGAGGCAAAGGGAGCCAACGCAGTGAGCGTGATAAGCGCCGGGTGGGACCCGGGGTCCGACTCCGTGGTGCGCTCCCTGATGCAGGCGTGCGCTCCCGAGGGCGTCACATACACTAATTTCGGTCCCGGCAGGTCCATGGGGCACACAGTGGCCGTAAAGGCCATCCCCGGCGTGAAGGAGGCCTTGTCAATGACCATACCTCTCGGCACAGGCATCCACCGACGCATGGTGTACGTGGAGCTGGAAGAAGGATATGAGCTGCCTGCCGTGGCCGCCGCCATAAAGGCAGACCCCTATTTCGCATCGGACGAGACCCATGTCTTCGCCGTGGAGAGCGTGAAGGCACTCAACGACGTGGGCCACGGCGTGAACATGACACGCAAGGGCGTGAGCGGCAAGACCCACAACCAGCTCTTCGAGTTCGACATGAAGATCAACAATCCCGCGCTCACAGGCCAGGTGATGGTGAGCTGCGCGCGTGCCGCCATGCGCCAGTTGCCGGGATGCTACACCATGATAGAGATTCCTGTGGCCGACCTGCTCCCCTGCACCCGCGAGGAAGCGGTGGCCAAGCTGGTGTGAACCCCTCACCTGTTTGAACAAAGCAAAGAATCAGGGGATGTCCATTTTACCGGACATCCCCTGGTTGTTTGTTTACATGAGTGGATGATTATTTGCCCATTATCTCGGCCAGCGTGGCGGGGAACCTGGGGTCAGACCCTACCACTATCTTGCGTATGACGCCTTGCGGGTCCACCACGACCTTTGTGGGGAATCCCTGCACTGCATAAGCCTCGAGCAAGGGATTGGTCTCGCCCGAGCAGTCATTATAGACATTCACCCAACCGAGTCCATATTTCTCCACGGCGGCTCGCCAACGTTCCTCCGAGTCGCGGCAGTCCACACCGACGATGACCAGATCGTCGGCATACTTGGCGGCGATCTCCTTGAGTTCGGGGAAGCCTTTGATGCACCAACGGCACCAGGAGCCCCAGAAATCTATTATCACCCATTTCCCTTTGAAATCAGAGAGGGACACCTGCTTGCCGGCCAGGTCAGGCAACGTGAAGGCCGGAGCGGGAGTAGAGCCGTTCTCCAAGGCCGCCATCTTGCGCTCGGCCTCCACGCTTCTCTGCTCTCCCACACGCTTCTGCTCCAGCGAGGGCTTAAGCACCGACCGGGCCGCCTGCGGAGGAAGCGAGGCCATGGCCTCCAGGAAATCCTCACCGTCAAGCATCATGACGGCATACGGAGCCTCAGGGGCATCGAGATTTTCAGCCACATAGCGCTTCAGGGCGCCGTTCACCTCGGAGCTGAGCGCCTCGATGGCATCCTCGGTGCCCTGAGGGTCGCTGTCATAGTCCTGTGCCAGCTGCCTATACCTGGCCATATAGGGAGCCACGAGATTGTCGACGCGGGCAACTCCTTCAGCCAACGGTGTGCCGGTCACCGTCACGTTGCCGTCAGCGTCCACGCTGACGTTGATTTTCTCTGATCCGGAAGCACTGATAATCCGGGAGGCTACAGGGGTGGAATTGGCTGATAAAGTAATCATCACAGGGTCTGAAGCCTGCGCGAACACGGCATTGCCGTTCCGGTCGAGGGTCACTGTGGCGGCCGGTATCGGCTGCCCTTCGGCGGCGAGCGGGGTCTGTTCCACGCTCAACGCCATGCCGGGAGCGTTCTCTACGTTGATGACGATGTCCGCATGTGCCGCCAGGCCAACGCCCGCGCAGGCGGCTGCAATCATTAATGTCCTTGTATTCATGTTTTTATGGTTATTTGTCGTTTTGCGGTTCCAGCTCTGCCATCTTGGTCCGGCACAGCTGCAGCTTATTGTATATAACGGATTCACGCTTTTCAAGTTCATGAATCTGAGCCAGCAAAGAGCTGAACTCCCAGGTGTCGGCTATCATGCGCCTCTGCGCCTCGCTCAGGGGGAAGCTCTTGCCTGAAGAGAGGGTCATAGTCATCGGGTCACCCACATGAGCCGCTACGAACGAGGCCAGAGGGGCGGCATTGTTGAATGCCACACGCGTCAGTTGACCCACGGGGGTGTGCAGGGAGCTGCCGGCAGGCACTGTCTCGCTGCTGATGCTCTCACCGCCGGAGGCAAAAGTAATGGAGCTGAAATCGCCGGAGGCGGTGGCCACTATCTCTATGGAACCGTCCTCAAGCACGCGTGACAGCACACCTTGCCGCCCTGTGGTGTCATATCCGCGCCACCCCTTGGGCACACGGTAAGGTTCCACGAGCATGGGGTCATCCACTATCTCGAATCGGTCGAGCAGCGAGGCGAAACGCCCTCGGAGCGCCTCGGCCTGTTCCTGACATGCGTCATATTCCCCTTGCAGCGACTCCACACTGTCCCGCAGGGAGGCGCACCAGGCGTGGCGGCGGTCCTCTACAGGCCTGCCAGAGCCTGCGGCTGAGTCAGCGGACCCGCCTACCCCGGAGCAGGCGCACAGCCATCCCAATGGGAGGGCAATCAATAATTTCTTCATATTTCCAATATGTTACGTATCACGAACCATAGAAAAAACAATATGACATAAGTCCACGCCAACCGGGTGCCTGTGACCACCCTACGGAGCCTCTCGCGCCGCCTCAGCGCAGGGATGTTGCACACGGCGCAGACGCTCATGAAATACGGGATGGAGATCACGAAAAACCAGTTGTAGGCCAAGGCACGCGCGAACTCTCCATGCAGCAACGCGTGGGCGGCACGGGTTATGCCGCAGCCGGGGCATTGCCATCCGGTGAGGGAATGGACCATGCACTTGGGCATCCAGACGGCCTGCTCCGGATCCACATACCACAGCACAGGCAATGCCACCAGGGTCGCCACTGCCACGCATATCCAGATGATCCGACTAAAAGTCATCCACAGCCCAGACCAGCGTCTTGAAAGCGACGTAGTTCAATATCAGGTTCAGAATCACAGCCACGAAAAATCCCACCATGGACCAGATGCACCAATTCTTGGCCGACCGGCTTGCGCGTATTGCCTCGTCGGTGTATCCGGCATACCACAGCTTTTTGACTTTGCTGCTCTTGACTATAGCCACCACGCCGAAAGGCAGGCAACAAAAGATTGTAGCCAGAATAGCCCATGCCATATAGTCGGAGGGAGGCGGCGAACAGACGTCGCCTGCGACCTGAGGTGGCACAGAAGGATGCTGATATGTCTGCCGACCCTCCATACGGTCCGGCCGCAGCCACTCCGACAGGCCTGGCACGCTATGGAGCGGCACCCATGCCTGGCCTCCCACCGGACAAACCAAGCTCTCGGGCGTAAGTCCCCACTTGGCAAATTCCTCCGGAGAGACCGGACCATAGGAGCGGTTGTCCTTGCCTACGAAATAATACTTTGTCATAGAGTATAAGGTAACTGTCTTCAAAGCTCAACAGCTTTTAGAAGCAAAGTTAGCAAAAATTCCCAATTCCCGCAAATGCATACACCCTGCCGTCGCACGGCGCGGAAAGACATCAGGTGCGGTTGTTCTAAATCACGTGTTTATCGGTCAATTTCAGAAATATCCACTATGCCGTACTCCTATTATTATATATGTTTATTAACTTTGCAGGGTTTTTACATATTTTAGCCGATGAGACATGTATATTTTTTGGCCTTGACGGGCCTCGCCCTCTGTCCCTCGCTGACGGCTTTGGGGCAGGACAGCATCCCGGCGCCGGCAGCAGCCGACACCGTTGCGACCAAGGCACTGTCACCCTCCGGCGCACAGGCCGTGAGGCTCTCCCGCGAGGATTGTGTGCGCATAGCCTTGGATAGCAACCCCACCATACGCGTGGCTGACATGGAGATAGAGCGCATGGACTACAGCAAGAAGGAGACCGTGGCAGCCTTATTCCCTACTCTCGATTTCTCGCTCGCGTATCAGCGCTCCATAGAGCTGCAGACCATGAAGATGAATTTCGGAGGACAGAGCCAGTCCATAAAGATGGGCACGGACAACTCTTGGAACATGGGGTTCTCCGTTGCGCTCCCCGTCATAGCCCCGGCCCTGTGGAAGTCGGTGGACCTCTCCGAGACACAGATACTCCTCACCCGCGAGGAGGCCCGCGCCTCGCGGGTCGAAATGGTGAACGCCGTGAACAAGGCTTACTACGCGCTGCTCATGGCCCGCGCCAGCAAGAAGGTGCTGCAGCAGAATTACGACAACGCCAAGTTCAACGCCGAGCTGTACGAGAAGAAATTCAAGGTGGGCACAGCCAGCGAGTACGACGTGCTGCGCAGCTCCGTGCAGGTGAAGAACGTGGAGCCGGAGCTTCTGGCCGCCGACATAGCCATAAAGCAGGCGTCCCTGCAGCTGAAGGTGCTTATGGGCATGGATTTCAAGGTGGAGATAGAGCCGGCCACCGAGCTGGAGGACTATCAGCGGGACATGTACGGCTATCCCGGGAGCGGCAACCTCTCGCTGGCCGACAACCCCTCCATGCGGTCCCTGGCGCTCAACACTCAGCTGCTCGAGCAGACCGTGAGTCTTAAGAAGCGCGCCTTCATCCCCACCGTGGCCGCCACCTTCAACCTGGCCTGGTCGTCGCTGAGCAACGGCAACATGTTCAAGAACATAGACCTGAACCCCTACTCCACAGTCGGCATCGCCGTCTCGGTGCCCATCTTCTCAGGCGGCAGCCGCTACTACGGCCTTAAGCAGGCACAGACGCAGCTGGCCGAGATGAGCCTGCAGCGCGAGAACCTGGAGAGCAACCTGCGCATGCAGGTGGACCTGGCCATAGACAACATAAACATGGAGGCAGAGCAGATAGCCACCTCGGCCGAGGGCGTGAAGCAGGCCGTGAAGGCCCACGAGATAATGCAGAAGAGCTTCGAGATAGGCGCCGGCACATACCTCGACCTGAGAGACAGCGAGCTGGCCGAGACGTCGGCAAGGCTCGTGTACCTGCAGGCCATCTACAACTACCTCGTCTCCACCTCCGACCTGGACGCGCTGCTGGGACGGGGACTCAATGAATCCAAATGACAATAGCATAAACATCCAAAAGACATGAGACTCAAATACCTGTACATCATAAGCCCCATGCTGGCGCTCCTGGCAGCCTGCTCGGGAGAAGACAAGAAGGAGGGCGCAGACAAGGCCCAGGCCGAGGAGACCCCCACCGTGAAGGTGGAGCGCGTGGAGACGCAGAACGTGGAGCAGGTGTTCTCCTACACCGCATCCACCGAGGCCGACAAGGTGAATAACATTTCCTCATCCATGCCACTGCGCATCGAGCGAATCCTGGTGGACGAGGGCCAGAACGTGGCCGCCGGTCAGCAAGTGGTGGTGCTCGACGACGTGAACACCACCAGCTACGAGCTGAACGTGAGCACCGCCCAGGCGCAGCTGAACAACGTGCAGCTGGAGTATAACCGCGCCAAGGAGCTGCTGGCCATAGGCGGGGGCACCCGCCAGCAGGTGGACCAGCTCGCCCTGCAGCTGGAGACGGCCCGCAACAATGTGGCAAGCGCGCGCCGCGCCCTGGAGAACGCCCGCGAGAACAGGGTGCTGACAAGCCCAGTGAGCGGAGTGGTCACGGCACGCAACTATGACCCCGGCGACATGACGGGCACACTCCCCATACTCACCGTGGCGCAGGTGCGCCCCATAAAGGCGGTGATAAACGTGTCAGAGACCGAGTACTCGCGCGTGCACACCGGCATGAGCGTGGACCTCACATTCGACACCTACGGAGAAGAGGCTTTCACCGGCACCATCTCCAAGATAATGCCCACCGTGGACCCCACCACCCGCACCTTCGGCGTGGAGATAACGCTCCCCAACACCGACGGCCGCGTGCTGCCCGGCATGTTCGGCCGCGCCTCCCTCACCTTAGGCGAAGCCAACCACGTGGTGGTGCCTGACCGCGCCGTGGTGAAGCAGCAAGGCTCCGGTGACAAATACATATACGTCTACAACCCCGAGTCCTCCACGGTCAATTTCGTGAAGGTGGAGCTGGGCCAGCGCCTGGGAGCCGCCTACGAGGTGATAAGCGGCATAGAGCCGGGCCAGCTCGTGGTCACCAGCGGCCAGAACGCCCTGGCCGACGGCAAGAAAGTGCGACTCGACAAGCAAAAGTGATTTCCTAAGACCCATACGATATGAGTATATACGGCGCGGCGGTGAAACGCCCGGTGATGACCACGCTCTGCTTCGTGGCCGTCATCATAATGGGACTCTTTTCCCTGGTCAAACTCCCCATAGACCTCTACCCGGACATCGACACCAACACCCTGATGGTCATAACGATGTACCCGGGCGCGAGTGCCGAGGACATAGAGCAGAACCTCACAAAGCCTCTGGAGAACACTCTCAACTCCGTGGAACACCTCAAGCACATCACCTCGCAAAGCCGTGAGAACACCTCGGTCATCACCCTGGAGTTCGAGTACGGCTACGACATAGACGTGCTCACCAACGACGTGCGTGACAAACTCGACATGGTGGAGTCTTCCCTGCCCGACGACGCGCAGAACCCCATCATATTCAAGTTCTCCACAGACATGATACCCATCTGCCTGCTCTCCGTGGAGGCCAAGGAGAGCATGGCGGGGCTCTACAAGATTCTGGACGACGCGGTGGTGAACCCCCTGGCGCGCGTGGACGGCGTAGGCTCCGTGAGCATCTCCGGAGCGCCCAAGCGCGAGATTCACGTGTACTGCGACCCCAAGAAGCTCGAGGCATACAACCTGAGCGTGGAGCAGATCTCGTCCCTCATCTCGGCGGAGAACCGCAACACTCCCGGCGGCGCCTTCGACGTGGGCTCGAACACCTACTCGCTGCGCGTGCAGGGCGAGTTCGAGGACTCCAGGCAGATGGCCGACATTCCGGTGGCCTCCTTCGAGGGACGCACCATCTATCTCAAGGACGTGGCGCGCATCGACGACTCTCTGGAGGAGCGCACGCAGCGCACCTACGTGGGGGGACAGCAGGGAGCCATGATCATAATCCAGAAGCAGAGCGGCGCCAACTCCGTGAAGATTTCCGAGGAGGTGATGAAGATGCTGCCCAAACTGCAGAAGAACCTCCCCTCCGACGTGAAGCTCGGAGTGATAGTCGACACCTCCGACAACATACGCAACACCATAGCCTCCCTGGAGGAGACCGTTCTGTACGCCCTCCTGTTCGTGATGATCGTGGTGTTCCTGTTCCTGGGGCGCTGGAGGGCCACCCTCATCATCGTGATAACCATACCCGTCTCCCTCATCGCCTCGTTCATATACCTGGCGGCCACGGGCAACACGCTCAACATCGTCTCCCTCTCGGCCCTCTCGATATCTATAGGCATGGTGGTGGACGACGCCATAGTGGTGCTTGAGAACGTCACCACCCACATAGAGCGAGGGTCCGACCCCAAGCAGGCCGCCGTGCACGGCACCAACGAGGTGGCCATCTCCGTGGTGGCCTCCACCCTCACCCTGATAGCCGTGTTCTTCCCCCTGACGCTTGTCACGGGCATGACCGGCGTGCTGTTCCGCCAGCTCGGATGGATGGTCTGCATCATGATGGTGATATCCACCACCTGCGCCCTCACCCTCACCCCTATGCTCTGCAGCCAGTGGCTCAGGCTCAACAACCACCACTCCTGGCTATACCGCGTGTTCTTCACCCCCATAGAGAAGGCGCTCGACGCCTTCGACAACGGCTACGCCCGCCTGCTGGGCCTCGTGGTGCGCCACCGCACCATAACCGTGCTGGTATGTCTGGGCACCTTCGTCGGGTCCATATTCCTGATGAAGCATGTGGGCACCGAGTTCTTCCCGACCCAGGACAACGCGCGCATAGGCGTGAGCCTGGAGACACCGATAGGCACACGCGTGGAGATAACCCAGGAGGCCGTGGCACGGCTCGACTCCCTGTGGCGCTCCAAGTATCCGGAGCTGAAGGTGGTGAGCTACACCGCCGGCCCGGCAAGCTCGGACAACACTTTCGCATCCCTCTCCGACAACGGCTCCCACATAGTGGAGATGAACATAGCCCTCACCGACCCCGGCGACCGCGACCGCACCATCACCGAGATAGCGGACGACATGCGCAAGGACCTCAAGGGATTCCCCGAGTTCAAGAAGGCGCAGGTCAACGTGGGGGGTGGCCGAGGCATGGGCATGGGAGGCCAGAACACGGTGGATTTCGAGATATACGGCTATGATTTCGCCGAGACAGACTCCGTGGCAGCCTCCCTCAAGCAGATTCTCGAAGGCATACACGGCACGGCCGACGTGACCATATCCCGTGGAGACTACCAGCCGGAATACCACGTGGACTTCGACCGCGAAAAGCTGGCCATGCACGGCCTGAACATGCAGACCGTGGCATACGCCCTGCGCAACCGCATCAACGGCGCCATCTCCTCCCAGTTCCGCGAGGACGGCGAGGAGTACGACATAAAGGTGATGTACGAGCCCGAGAGCCGCACGGACATCTCCGACATCGAGAACATAGCCGTCACGACTCCCACAGGCACGCAAGTGCGTGTACGCGACATAGGCGCCGTGGTGGAACGCTACACGCCCCCTACCATCGAGCGCAAGGACCGCGAGCGCCAGATCACCGTCTCCGCCGTGGTGGACGGCGTGCCCATGAGCCAGGTGGTGGCCGACGCACAGATGGAGATTGACAAGATGCACCTGCCCGCAGGAATCACCATTGAGCTTTCCGGCTCCTACGAGGACCAGCAGGACTCCTTCGGAGACCTGATGATGCTCGGAATCCTGATAATAATACTGGTGTACATAGTCATGGCAGCCCAGTTCGAGAGCCTCACATACCCCGGCATCATCATGACCTCGCTGCTCTTCGCCTTCTCCGGCGTGTTCCTCATCCTCTACCTCACGGGCCACACCCTCAACGTCATGAGCATGATCGGAGCCATAATGCTTATCGGCATCGTGGTCAAGAACGGTATCGTGCTCATAGACTACATCACCCTCAACCGCGAGCGTGGCATGGGTATCCGCACCGCCGTGATAGACGGCGGCAAGAGCCGTCTGCGCCCTGTGGTCATGACCACCCTGACCACAATCCTCGGCATGGTGCCGATGGCTGTGGGCTCGGGCCAGGGCTCGGAGATGTGGAAACCTATGGGCGTGGCCGTCATCGGCGGCCTCACGTTCTCCACCATCCTCACCCTGCTCTTCGTCCCGGTGCTGTACTGCTCCTTTGCCGGACGCGGCGTGAAACGCAACCGCCGCAAGATGCGCAAGGCCCACAAGAAAACCGCCCCGCTTGAACACAAAAAATCCGACTCAGAATGAAAGCCATATTCATATCCTACGACCAGGCGCACCACGACGCCATAATCGAGATTCTTGACCGTCATGCCTGCCGGGGCTTCACCGGCTTCGGCATAGTGCAGGGGCGCGGCTCCAGCCGCGGAGAGCCGCACTACGGCTCGCACGCCTGGCCCTCGCTGGCACAGGCCATCATCACCATGGTGCCTGACCGCACGGCCCCGCTCGTGCTCGATGCCCTGCACGCCCTCGACGAGTGCAAACCCAAGCTGGGGCTGCGCGCCTTCCAGTGGAACATAGAGGAGAGCATCTGATGGAGACGGCGCATATATACCAAGGACGCCCCGCCGACACCTCGGGCTGCTCCGAGCCGGAGCGCCTCGTCTACGACTTTCTGGACCACACCGGGGTGGAATACACCACCCTCACCCACCCTGCCTCCTTCACCATGGAGGAGTGCGAGGCGGTGCGCGCACGCATCGGCGCACCCGTGTTCAAGAACCTCCTGCTCACCAACAAGCAGCAGACCCTCTGGTTCCTGCTCATGATTCCAGCCGACAAGCCTTTCAAGACCAAGTATCTATCCTCCCAGCTCGGCTGCGCCCGTCTCTCCTTCGCCCCCGCCGAGGCCATGGAACGCTTGCTGCGCATAAAGCCGGGGGCAGTATCCCCGCTCGGGCTGATACACGACGGCGGCCACGCTGTACGCCTCATAGTGGACCGGGACCTTCAGGGAGTCCAGAGGTATGCCTGCCACCCCTGCATAAACACCGCCAGCGTGGCCATGACGCTCTCAGACCTTCTCGACAAGGTTATCCCTGCCACCGGCCATGACTACACATGGGTGGACCTGCTGCCATCCTGACCGCGTCGGGCGGAAACATCGACACATCAAGGGAGGCGGACTCATAAAGCAGTCCGCCTCCCTTGATGTATGCGAACAGGCAGCGTGACGGCAATCAGGATATTTCACGCCCGTTGTGTTAAAATTTACGTCCCCTCCCTTTTCTTAAACTACTTCAAGCCTCTTTATGACAATACTGTCGTATTTTTGCAATCGAGAATCCAAATACAGCGTCAGCGTATGCTCCTAACCGGAACCCTCAGCCAGGATAACCGCAAATCTATCATATCAACTAAATATTGTTACTATGGCAAATTTCTATCGTAATCTCAGAGCTTGTTCTCTGGCACTGACCTTAGGGCTGTCGGCCTCGGCCCTGGCCCGGAACCTCTCTGTGGCCGGAGAGCCATCCGACGCGTTCACGTTCGAGGTCTCAAACGTCACGGCAAACAGCCTCGACCTGACGATAACGCCGACCGACGACTCCATCAAGTATTACTGGGACCTGAAGCCTAAAGAGACTTTCGACGCCGAGGGCGGCTCTGACAAGGTCATCGACAACCACATCGCCCAATGGACGGCCGAGGCTAACTCATACGGTGACGGCACCACATGGCAGGAGATGATGGGATATTACCTGCACGAGGGCGTGACACAGGAACAGTCGCTCGGAAATTACAAGACACTGTTCAGCGGCGTGGAGTATGTGGTCTACGCCTTCGGAATGGATCCACAGGGAAACCCGACGACTCAGGTCGGAACGACATCTTTCACGACGCTGGGAGTCACCCCCTCCCAGAACACGTTCTCGATCAAGCTCGACGAGGTGTACTCCGACGGCTACCGCATGGGGGCCAAGGCGTCCGTGACGACCTCCAACGCCGACACGTACACTATGCGTTGCGTGCCAAAGCAGTTCTACGACAAGTTCGACCACACGCCCGGCTCCATCGGCGAAAAGCAATTCATCTCCAACAACATCACCCCGTATCTCGACGACGCACAAGACCTCACGTCCGGTGACAAGCAGTTCTCGTTCACATACCTGACCGAAGGTGAGACATACTATCTGTGCGCGGTCGGACTCAACGAGGACCTCGTGCCGACGACATCAGTGACCGCACTCCAGTTCGTATGCAAGGAACAGACCGAACCTGTGCTCCCCTCCGACGCCTTCGCCTTCGAAGTCTCAAACGTCACGGCAAACAACCTCGACCTGACGATAACACCGGCCGACAACTCCATCAAGTACTACTGGGACCTGAAGCCTAAACAGACCTTCGACGCCGAGGGCGGAGCCGACAAGGTCATCGACAACCACATCGCCAAATGGACAGCCGAGGCCGACTCCTACGGCTACGGCACCACATGGCAGGAGATGATGGGTTATTCCCTTCACGAGGGCGTGACACAGGAACAGTCGCTCGGAGATGACAGGACCCTGTTCAGCGGCATGGAGTATGTGGTGTACGCTTTCGGAATGGACCCCGAAGGTAACCCGACAACGCAGGTGGGCACGACATCCTTCACCACCGTGGCCGTCACTCCCTCCCAGAACACGTTCTCAATCAAGCTCGACGAGGTGTACCCCGACGGATACCGCATGGGGGCCAAGGCGTCCGTGACGACCTCCAACGCCGACACGTACACCATGCGCTGCGTGCCCAAGCAATTCTACGACAAGTTCGACCACACGCCCGGCTCCATCGGCCAGTTGAATTTCATAGCCAACAATATCACACCCTTTGTCGATGCCGACAAACTGGTGAGCGGCAACCAGCAGTTCACATTCACCTCTCTGGTCGAAGGCGATGACTATGTGCTTTGCGCGGTAGGACTTGACGAGAACCTTATACCTACCACAGATGTCACTACCCTTCCCTTCAAATGCGAGCCTACGAACAATTACAGCATCAAGCTGAGCGTGACCGATGTCACTCCCATGAACGCCAAGATAAAGATCGAGCCTTCAGACCCCGACCTGCACTACTATTTCGATGTGGCAAGCCCCGAGGTAATCGAGAACCACGGCGGCTATGACAACATACCTGACGGCCTCTGCATCGACTGGTGGAAATGGATTGCCGAGATGTATGGCGGAGAGGTAACATGGCAAGAGGTCATGGCACAACAGCTTACTTCAGGGACAATAGACTCCACGGCAGCAGAACTGATCAGTGAAAGAGGCATGAGCAATATCTACTGGAACGGCGACTGGGTATTATACGCGGTAGGTTTCGATGAGAATGGCAATGTGATCGCAGGTCCAGCCACCTTCGAGTTCACGACTCCCGATACAGAGAAAAGCGACCTGACCTTTGAGTTTGAACTTATCGGGGCCGAGCATGACGAGGAACACAGCTGGGCCGGCCATGATACCTTCATCGCCACCATAGACGTGTATCCATCCCGAACGGGTGAGAATTTCAAAGTCGGCCAGGCCACCGGACGTATCTTCGACCAATGGATAAGCTCCGATATGGAAAATGAGTACATCAAGAGCCAGTTCCTCGAAAGGGCTGCCGACTTCTCGGATGCGGTACGCATACAGTGCCCGGGCCTTGAAGTCTCGGAATACGGCGGCTCAATCGCATCGTACTATCTGCTTGCCATGGGATGGAACGAGGGTCCCACGACCCCTATCTATAAAGTGGAGTTCGACTATGACATGCTCTCCGGGCTTACCATAAAAGAGAGCGACAGCGCGGCGGTGTTCGGCGGGGAAGGCTACATCCGTCTCACCGGCGAGAGCGACGGGGCAGCCGTCTACTCCGTGTCAGGACAGATGATAGGCGCCATACGTCCCGAGAGCGCAATCTCCGTGCCCGCAGGCATATACCTGGTGCGCTATTCAGCTGACGGCAAGGCATTGACAAAGAAAGTGATGGTGAAATAATATCCATCAGCATAAGAGTAAGTTTAGAGGTTGTTTAAAAACAACCATACTCTAAGTTGATTAATGGTGATGGGGGCGTGCCGCAAAAGAGGGCACGCCCCTTTTTCATAAAACAACTTGGCTTTTCTCGCGTTACTATAATGAAGCATAACCCGAAAAACCGAATAACTATAGCATGAAAGATGTGAAAGAGGCCCTGCTGGGCCGCACCTCCGTGCGCCGATACGAGCGCGAGGCTATCCCCCAAGAGACGATGGATCTAATCTACGAGGCGGTGGAAAATACGCCCAC
>URZM01000014.1 GCA_900552315.1 uncultured Bacteroidales bacterium
AGCCGTTTACCGTCGCGACACCACGGATACGGATTGTTGCCGTCCCTTCCGGATCACCCGAGTTCTTGGAAACCATCACACCGTCCATGGTGACATGTATGAGGTTCTTGCCGTCATACAGGGCCTTCATGAACTTGTTGAGATCATCGAGGGTCAGTTTCTCCAATGCGTTGCGGTATGCAGTGGACTCGAAGCCCAGTGTGCAGTACTGACGAATCTGGTCGAGCCAGTAATTGTTTTTCTTGGCGTTGAGGGCAGCCTGAGTGAGGGCAGCCTCTTTCACCTTGTTGAAATCTTCGGGAGTGGCGCCCTTCGACATGAGGTCGTTGAGGTCGGCCACGGCACGGTCATCAAGCTGCTGACGCTGGCCGTCGTTGGTGTCATACAGGTAGAGGAGCATCCACTGGTTTGTGCGGGGATTGATGTTCGCTGTAGCGTAAGCGCCATAGGTGCCGCCGAGCTCCTCACGCAGGGAACGGGTGTAGATCATGTCGAGTATGTCTCCCATCAGTGAGAGTTTGGCAGAATTGTCAAGGTTGTATTTCAGATTCTCGCCAGAAATCAAAACAAGCTCTTTTACGATATCCGACTCTACGGGAGTCTCGAACTTGTTGTCTACCGTGCCGGCTGCATATTTTACAGGTACGTTTTTCTGCTTGGAGAGTTTTTTGGCGTTACCGGGCAGAGAAGCTATGTACTGCTCCAGAAGAGGCTTGAGGGTAGCCACATCCACGTTGCCGACGAAGATGAAATCGTAGTCAGCGGCGTTCTGAAGATTGCCCTTGACGATATCGAGCATGCGCTTGTAGTCAGCTTTGTCGAAATCCTCCACACCAAGCTGCGCGGTGAGCAGGTTGCCGCCATACATGCTGTTGGTGTATGCCTTGGTGAAAATGTACTCAGGGTTCTTCTCGTTGTTGGCCAGAGCGGCACGATACTGGTCCACCGTGGCGGCATACATGTTGTCGTCCGGCTGCATGTTCGTGAACTGCAGGTATATGATCTGCATCAGGGTCTCAAGGTCCTTGATAGAGGAGGAACCGACCAAGCCGGAGCTATAACCGTCAAGGGTATAGGAGCTTGCGATATTCTTGCCCGCCAGGGCCTTCATAAGCTGGTTGTTGTCAAAATTGCCCAGCTTGCTGACCTCAGTGGCGAGAGGGATAATCTTGGCGTCGGAAGCCTGGTCCTGACCCATGGCGAACTTGCCGAAGGGAGCCACGGCAGAGAAAAGAATCTGGTCAGAGGCGAAATCGGTGGTCTTCACATAAACATGCGCGCCGTTGGAGAGGGTAAGCTCTGTTGCGCCGAGAGCGGGAATCTCCTTCGTAGCCTTGATAGAGCCTTTCTTGGGCATCTTCGCGATCAGAGGCTCATCGAGCACATTGTCCACGTATGCCTCGTACTCGGCACTCTGCACGTTGCTGATGATCACCTGCATCTCCTCCTTGGTGGGAAGCACCTTGCCGTCAGCCTTGGGCTGGGTCACCACCATCACCTGATTGTCGTCCTTGAGCATGGAGGGAAGCATCTGGTTGATCATGGCTGCGTTGATCATAGGAAGGATATTCTGGGTCAACGCCCATTCATTCTCGATACCGGGGGTAGGCTCGTTGTCCACGAAAGTGCGGATGAGCTCTTTGCCAAGGGCGTTGGAGTCGGTCTTGTCGCGCTCATTGTAAAGACGCTCCAGACCGGATTTGAACTGCTCCTTGGCACGCGCCAGCTCACTGTCGGTGAAACCGGTGCGCAAAGACCTTACCACCTCGGAATAAGCTTCATTGAAGGCGACCTTCGGGTCATTCTTGGCAAGAATGAAAAGATTCATTGAATCCTTTGTCTTCGACACCCAGAAATCACTGAAGAAGAACGATGCGTCTACAAATGAGCAATCGGCCTTCTGCTTCAGCTCGTCAAGACGCGCGTTCATCATGCTCTGAATCAGGTTCTCCAGAATTACATCGCCAACATAGTATTCAACCGTATTGCGCTGTTCGAAAGGTGTTTTGTCCATCTTTACGGAGAAACGCACCATAGTGCCTTTCAGCTCAGGATCCTCATAAGTGGCATAAATGAGGTCTTTGTTGTCACTTACCATAGGATATGTGCGGGGAGCGGCATTCTCGGGCATCTTGATGGAAGAGAACATCTCTATAATCTTCTTCTCCATAGCCTCGGCATCGAAATCACCTACCACGACTATGCCCTGCTGGTCGGGACGATACCATTTCTGATAGTAGTCACGAAGAGCCTGATAGGGGAAATTCATGACCACGTCCATGGTGCCGATAGGCATCTGATGATACTGGTACTCCTCGAAAATCTGGGGAAGAATCTGAGTGTACATGCGGGTATCGGCGTCGTTGCGCTGGCGGTACTCGCCCTGAATCACGCCACGCTCCGAGTCAATCTCTGCATCCTCAAGCAGGAGGTCGCAGCTCCAGTCACGCAGCACGAGGAGCACGGAGTCCATGAGAGGCAGATCCGATGTGGGCACATTGTTGATGTTGTATACAGTCTCGTCAAAGCCCGTATAGGCATTGATGTCAGCGCCGAAGCGTATGCCCTTGTGCTGAAGGTACTCCAGCATGTTGTGGCCGGGATAATTCTTTGTGCCGTTGAAAGCCATGTGCTCCAGGAAATGAGCCAAGCCGAGCTGTTCAGGAGTCTCCAGAGTGGAACCGACTTTCTGCGCGATATAGAAATTCGCACGGCCTTTAGGTTCCTCGTTGTGAAGGACGTAATAATTCAGCCCGTTGGGAAGCTGACCATGGCGCACCTTCGGGTTCAGGGGAAGCTGCTGGGCTCCCATGGTGAAGATGCACATAAGCAGCATCACCAGACCGATTAGTCTTTTAACCATAGATTTTTGTATTATTAGATGTTTTAGATATAGTTTCGGGTTAGTGTTTTATTTTGCACCGCACGGCAAAGTTAGCAAAAAAAGCCGTGGCGGAGTGTTAAATTCAATTAAAAACAGGTCCGGTTTCACGTATTTTAACGAATATTTGTGTTTTGAGACATACTCCTTGGCGTAAAGTCAATGCAACAGGCCGTGCACCATTGCATAATGGGTGATGGAGCTGACCGTATGGAGCCCGGTCTTGGCCGCAATATTCTTGCGATGTGTGAGCACTGTGTTTTGTGAAATGCAGAGTCGGTCCGCTATCTGGCGTGAGGTGTGCCCGGCCGCTGTAAGCCGCAGCACCTCCACCTCACGAGGAGTCATCGGGATATGGGTTACAGGTGTGCCCTCGCTCTCGGCCACACACGCGAACATACTTGCCAGCACATGGAATATCTCCTTTGCAGGCGCCAATGGTGAAAGCATCGGCATAAGCGTGTGGGCGGCGGGAGCCGAAGCAGTGACGAGAAGGACCCTGTCCAGCTTGGGCATGAGAAATCGCGCCAGCGTGGCAAGGGCCGCAGCCGACACTATATGGCAGTCGGAGTCCTGCCAACCCTGGCTCTCTATCGGGAAAATACCTACCTCATGCTCGGGCCACCGCTCGCCTATCATAGACTTAAGTCCACAAGCATGCAGGGCAGGAAGACCGATGATGGCGATGTTCATTCCTTTGATGTGATATAGATTGCCCGGTCGGTGATCACGATGTCCACCGGCACATCATGAGGCTCGGCCGGAATGGAGTCAACCATCTGGAAATGGTAAGCCACACCGATTTTCGTTGCCTTTGTAGTTGCCAGCAACCGGTCATAATATCCTTTGCCACGGCCCAGACGATTGCCTTTACGGTCAAATGCCACACCCGGAGTGACTATAAGGTCCAATGTCTCAGGATCCACTATGTCATCTCCTACCGGCTCCTCTATGTGAAACGAGCCTAATTCCAGCCTGGACTGCTCATAGGGCAGGATATCCAGATTGACCCCGTTGACCCTTGGGAGATAAAAATGCTTCCTGGCGCTCCATTTCTTAAGGAACGCGTGCGTGCTCAACTCATCGGGCAGTGAGTGGTACAGGAGTATATGATTGGCCATAAGAAAAGCCGCGCTTTTCTCCAGACGGTCAAACACCGAGTCCGCAGCTGTCATCTTTTCCGCTTCGGAAAGCATGAGACGCATGTTCTTGATCTTTCTCCTTATTTCTTTCTTGTCTATCATGGTCTTGAGTTATTATGTGAATGTCATCGGGCTATGGTCGATGCAGGCAATCTGCCCTCTTTCAGAACATCGAGCGCCACCTCTATTGTTCGGTCCGTGAGGTTGAAAATCTTGTAGAACTGGTCATACCCCAGCAAATCCCGCACCACAAAAGCCTTGAGCTGCCCCAGAAGCACCGGTCGGGAAATATCTATGTAGTACCAACGAGCCGGGACACCTTTGGACTCCGCATACTCCGCGAACCCCTCGATGAGAAGGTCGTCCGAGGGCAACAAATGCAGCACCTGCGACCCTTCGGTCATGCCCTTGGCGAGTGAACGGTAGCGGTCCGCGAGCGAATAAGAGTATTGCTGTATCAGTCCGGCGTTGTTCACATTGATATAATAGGAGGTAACAAAGGTGGTGTCCTCAGGCACAAAATAGTCCGGCATGATGCCTCCGCCACCGTATACGGTACGTCCGCCTGTGGTATGGAAAGCCTTCGTGCGGTCAAGCTTTATTGAGTCCAGGTGATAGAACTCACCCCTCTCATAGCGGTTCATGATGTCCATCTCGTAGTCGAATATCTCCCCTATCTTGTACTCCTTCTGTATACTGCGACCCGAGGGAGTGTAATACCTGGCCACGGTGAGGCGTATGGCCGACTTGTCAGGCAAGTCTATCTGGGTCTGCACCAGGCCCTTGCCGTATGAGCGGCGCCCTACCACCGGGCCTCGGTCATTGTCTTGGATGGCTCCGGCTATGATTTCCGAGGCTGAGGCCGAATATTCGTTGAGCAGAATTGCCACGGGGACATCCTGAAGGAACCCGGAGCCGTCTGCGAGCGACTCCATACGGTTTTCCTCCGTGCGAGCCTTGGTGAACACTATCTTGCGTCCGGCAGGCAGGAACTGGTTGGCTATAAGGATGGCCTGGTCCATATAACCGCCGGGATTGCCGCGCAAATCGAGTATGAGGCTCTTTGCCCCCTCTGCCTGGAGGGAAGAGACGGCGGTCATGAATTCCAGGAATGTGTTGCGTGTGAATTTGGAGAGCTTGATGTAACCGGTCTTGCCGTCGTCCATGATATAGGAGGCGTCAACCGAATTGACGGGTATGTCATTGCGCTTAACGCTGTAATGCGCGGTCTTGGTAGAATTCTGGCGTTTGATTTCCAGGTCTACGGTAGAGCCTTTCTTTCCTCTGAGCAGCCTGAACACATCCTCGTTGGTGACCGAGGGGCCAGCCAAAGGCTCGCCATCAGCCGAAATGATGCGGTCACCGGCCATGATGCCGAGCTTTTCAGCGGGACCACCCACTATGGCGTCAACTACAGTGACCGTATCGGCCACAATCTGGAAACTGATGCCCACGCCTGAGAAAGAGCCGTCAAGGTCTTCGTTAACGGCCTGAAGGTCAGCTTTAGGTATGTATTCCGAATGAGGGTCCAGGCTTTCAAACAGAGCCGCGAGAGCCATGTCCATAAGTTCATCCTCGCTCACGGAGTCCACATATTGCTCTCTGATAAGTTGCAACGCCTGGTTCATCTTGTCGTTGCCGACATAGCGGCTGTCCTGCATGGCTCCATGCCGCCCCACAAGATAGCCGAGCGCAAGGATGAGCAATGCGCATACCGGCAAGAATATGGCCTGCAATGTTTTACGATTCATAGTCAAAATAGTCTCTTTAGTCAGTCGAGAGGAAGATGCAAGGTTTCTATACCAGCCCGCTCCAGAAGGTCGAGGCCATCGGTCAGTCGATATTTCTCGGCATATACCACACGTCGTATGCCGGCTTGTATTATAAGTTTTGAGCACTCCACGCATGGAGATGCCGTGACATACAGCGTGCTTCCCTCACTTGAATTGTTGCTGCGCGCCACCTTGGTTATGGCGTTTGCCTCGGCATGGAGGACGTACGGGAATGTAACACCGGCCTCATCCTCGCATACATTGACGAAGCCCGAGGGGGTGCCGTTGAATCCGTCCGAGATTATCATATTGTCCTTCACCATGATGGCGCCCACCTTGCGGCGCACGCAGTATGAGTTCTCGGACCAGATGGTGGCCATCCGCAGATAGCGGGTGTCCAATAAGTGCTGTTTGTTCTCAGAAGCAGACATATATCACTGGTTTTAGGTGATATATAGCTGCGAAGCCGGTATATTCCGCTTCGCAGCTATCATACATGTTGAATTAGTGTTCAAGCAGGAAACGCTCAACGTCTATCGCGGCCTTGCATCCCATACCGGCGGCCGTGATAGCCTGGCGATAACGCGGGTCGGCCACATCTCCGGCAGCGAAAACACCCTCCACATTGGTGGCTGTTGTGCCGTCGAAGGTCTTTATATAGCCTGTGTGGTCAAGCTCGATGGCAGGCTCGAACACCGATGTGTTGGGGCGGTGGCCTATGGCCAGGAAGAAGCCGTCTATGTCGATGTCATACTTCTCCTCTTCCGGGGTACCCTGGTGACGCACCAGATGGGCGCCCTCCACGCCGTCTTCGCCGAAGAGGCCGAGAGTGTTCGTGTTGAAAAGAATCTTGATGTTTGGAGTGTCCAGCACACGGCGCTGCATTACCTTGGAGGCACGCAGATGATCCTTGCGTACTACCATGTACACCTCCTTGGCGAGCGTGCTGAGATAGAGAGCCTCCTCGCAGGCTGTGTCTCCGCCGCCCACGACAGCCACCTTTTTCTTGCGGTAGAAGAAGCCGTCGCATGTGGCGCAGGCGCTCACGCCCATGCCACGATATTTCTCCTCATCGGCAAGCCCGAGATATTTCGCGGACGCGCCTGTCGCTATGATTATAGTGTCGGCAATCACCACGTCACCATTGTCCGCGACACAACGGAAGGGTCGCTCGGAGAAATCCACCTCCGTGATGATGTGTGAACGCACATCGGCGCCGAACCTCTGGGCCTGCTGCTTGAACTGTGCCATCATCTCAGTGCCGTTGATGCCATCCGGATAACCCGGGAAATTCTCTATGTCAGTGGTGATGGTGAGCTGTCCGCCAGGCTGCATGCCCTCGAAAAGCACAGGTTGCAGGTTGGCTCGAGAGGTATAAATAGCAGCCGTATAGCCGGCAGGACCGGAACCTATGATCAGGCAGCGGGTTTTGATTGTTTCCATGAAAATATTAATTTAAAGTTTTATGTTTGTTGTAGTTTGCGTCATCTGAGGTCAATGAGTTTCACTCCGGGATGGTTCTTAGGCGTGAATCTGAACACCGAGTCCGCGAGCCTTACGCCTGTCTTGACGTTAGAGACAACTATGACCGTCTTGTCGCCGCTGCGGTCGGTGACATCCATGCGTACAGGCATATAATTCGAAGCCCTGATGCACAGCGTGGCAGATTTCACGTAGTTCTGCCTGTTCTTGGGCGTCAGCTGGATATTGTACGTGCCTTTGACAGTGCCTTTCACCAGCCTGGCCGTGTATTCGGTCTTGTAGTTGGAGACAAGCAGATAGGGGTTTACAGAAGCCACGTCGGCAGCCGTGGGGGCCGTGAGCGTCACCTCTTTCTCTTCAGGGTCAAGAGTCCATAGCGAGGACCCGTCATACCATACCGAACGGCTTGATGAGACTATCGCGAATCTTTTGCCCTTGACGGAAATCGTCCCGGTCTCCGAGGCTCCTCCTACCTTGAGCGTGTACGAGGCCGTGACGCCTCCGCTTTTCAACAACGCCGAAGCGGATTTCTGCATTATCTGTGCAGCGTCCTGTGTGGCCGTACGCGCCACGGTGCAGACAGATAACAGGGCGATGATAATGAATATAGATAAAAACCTTTTCATAATTCATTGGATTTAACCGGCTCCGAGTATGGCCTCCAAGGTTATCGAGTCCACCAGCACCTGACGCGGCTTTCCACCCGTCGAGGGGCCTACTATGCCTGCGGCCTCCATCTGGTCCATAATCTTGCCGGCCCTGTTGTAACCTATGGAATAGCGTCTCTGCAAAGAGGAGGTCGAAGCCGTGTTGCTTGTCACTATGAGGCGCGCTATCTCGTCGAAGAGCGGGTCCCTGTCGCCGAACGAGGGGTCTCCGCCTCCTCCTGAGCCATCGCCCACGGCCACCGGCTCAGGCAACAGGTAGGCATGTCCGAAACTCACCTGGCCCTTTATATGCTGGCATATGGCCGTGACCTCCGGCGTATCTATAAACGCGCATTGCACACGTTCGGTTTTGGAATTGTTGCTCACAAGCATGTCGCCTCGGCCTATCAGGTGTTCGGCGCCGGTAGTGTCGAGCACCACGCGCGAGTCGATGTTGGAAGCGACCTTGAAAGCCATCCTGGCCGGGAAATTGGCACGTATGACGCCGGTGATGACGTTGGCGCTGGGGCGCTGGGTGGCAAGTATGACATGTATGCCTATGGCGCGTGCCTTCTGGGCCAGACGCGCTATGGGAGTCTCTACCTCCTTGCCTGCGGTCATTATAAGATCTGCGAACTCATCCACTATCACGACAATGTATGGCATGAAGCGGTGTCCCTTTGTCGGATTGAGCTTGCGGGCCACGAATTTGGCGTTGTATTCCTTGATGTTGCGCACCTCGGCGGCTTTCAGCAGGTCATAGCGGGCGTCCATCTCCACACAAAGGCTCGAAAGCGTGGCCACAACCTTGTCCGGACGCGTGATCACCGCCTCATCCTCGTCCGGCAGCTTGGCCAGATAATGGTTCTCCAGAGCCTGGTAAAGGCTGAACTCGACCATTTTTGGGTCGACAAGCACGAATTTGAGTTCGGCCGGATGCTTGCTATAAAGCAACGAGGCGATTATAGCATTCAACCCAACTGACTTGCCCTGTCCTGTGGCGCCGGCCACAAGCAGATGCGGCATCTTCGCCAGGTCGGCTATATACACCTTGTTGTCGATGGTGGAGCCCACAGCCACCGGAAGTTCGCAATGATTCTCCTGATACGCCCTTGACGTGATAATGGTACGCATGGACACCGTCTGCGGATCCTTATTGGCCACCTCTATTCCCACGGTCCCTTTGCCCGGTATAGGTGCGATGATACGCACGCCGCCATTTGCGGCCAGGCTCAGGGCTATGTCATCGCCCAGATTGCGGATTTTGGATATTTTGACCCCCTTGTCAGGACGAATCTCATAAAGGGTCACAGTAGGGCCTACCGTGGCTTTGATGTCAGTTATCTCAATACCGAAATCGGCCAAAGTAGTGCGTATCCGTTCCTGGTTCTCAATCTGTTCGTCCTGATCCACACTCACCCGGGACTGCGATTCTCGCAGCAGGTTGTACGGAGGGAATTTATAGTGCGAGAGTTCGGCTGTGGGGTCAAAGACATCAGGCACGGCATCATCATCCACGGCTTTGCCTATCTCATTGGCGGTCACGGTCATCACCCCCGCAGGTGTCTCTATCTGCACAGCCTCGTCGGTCTTGTCGTCTTTTGGCGCCGTAGGCGCCGCATCCGGCTGCTCTGTCTCCGGCAAATCGCTCTCCTCCAAAGCCTCGTCTTCCAACGCCGCCACATCACGCCTGTCATCGGACACAGTATCTTCCGACTCGTATTCAAGGGACTTGTGGGCCTCGAAATCCAGGTCCGGGGCATCAGGCGCAGGCTCAGCGTCATGACGGGGCTCAGTACTCTTCTCCTCTTCAAGAGCCTGCAGTTCGGCTATCTTCCGCTCCAGCTCCTCACGCTTGCGCTCCTCATCATCATAAGCCTCCTTTTCCGCACGTCTGCGGGCCGCGATGCGACGGAAATAGGCATATATGTCATAAAGGCAAATGACAAAAAACACGACTACAAGCAGAAGGCACAGCATGGCTGCGCCCGTCCAGCCCAGATAGTGGATTATTCGCTCATTGATAACATAGCCGTGAGCGCCTCCCCAGAAGAAATGAGAATCGAGGGCGATGGTGGCCAACCCGATGATGAGAGATGTGGTGATAAGTGCCACCAAACACTTGATGGTGAAATTGACGGTCTTGAATCTCAAGACCCCGAACCATTTGAGGGCGAGTCCCACAAGCCATAGAATTATGACGCCAGAGGCCACTCCGAAGGACTGGTTTATGAGCAACTCCGAGAGCCTGGCACCTCCTTCTCCGGCAGGATTCGTGACCTCGACAGCGGCGCCGGCAGGCACATTCTGTATCTCGCTCTGGTCATGCAGTCCCGATGTGACATACGATATGAACGCTATGGCCATGTAGGCTCCCAGCAACAATGCGCCTATGCCGCATACAGCACGGGTGCGTCCGTCGGTCAAGAAAACCCTTACCCGCTCCTTGAGCGTCGGGCCTTTTGGCTTACGCGCGCGTTTTGAAGACTTGCGGGACGCAGGGCGCTTGCCATTCTGCGAACTCTGGCGTTTGTCGCCTCTTCTGTGGCCGGACTGCCCATTGTCGTCCATGTCGCCGTATGTCAGACGCTCGTCGCCATCGTAAACGCCTGCTATCTCGGGATTGAATGTATCGTATTTTGCCATTTAAAAACCGTAGTCGAAAATCGCGATGTGGATCCAGCCTCGCATCGCGATTTGATTTGCAAATTTAGCGCTTTTTCGGCAAACCCCACACTCTCAAGCCTCTCTTTTTTCAGCCGTGTGATTATTTTTTCCAGAACGTCCGGGTGAGCAGGAGCAGGATTGTGTACAACTCGAGCCTGCCAGTGAGCATGACGAATGACAAAACCCATTTAGCGCCTATCGGGAATGCGCTGTATTGGGTGGGTATGCCCTCGAGGCTAACGGATAGGCCTGTGTTTGAGATGGACTCGAGGGCCGAGAAATAGGCCTGCTGCATCGGGATCCCCATAAACACGAGAAGCGTGCCTCCCACGCCGATCACTATGAAATAGATAATCAGAAACATGATTGCCTTCTCCACAAGCTGCCCGTCAGTGCCCTTGCCGTTCATACGCACGGTAAGCACCGCGTTAGGGTGCATGATACGGTAAAACTCGTTCTTGATATTCTTCACGCATATTATGAATCGATCCAGCTTCACTCCTCCGCATGTGCTGCCCGCGCACGCGCCTACGAACATCATCAAGACAAGCAAGGAGATGGCCGGGCCTCCCCATGAGGCGAAATCAGGCTCGGTCAGCCCGGTGGAGGATATAATGGACACTGACTGGAACAATGGATCGAGAGTCAGGTCATCAATACTGTCGCCTGCCCCGCTGAAATATATGCTGGCGCTCATCACGAGCGTGGAGACCAATACAAAGGTGCAATACCATTTGAAAACAGTGTTGCTTTTCACGGCCCTGAGACGCCCTGTGGCGGCCTGGAACAGGAGCCCGAAATTGACACCTCCGAGAAACATGAAGACCGCTATGACTATCTTGATGTACGGAGTGTCCCAAGTCCCGATGCCGGCATTGGAGGTGGCGCAACCGCCGGTAGACACGGTGGTGAGTCCATAGCAGATGGCATCGAAAATGTTCATTTCCGAAAGCGAGAGCAACAGGATAGCGGCACCGGTTATACAGAAATACACCCCCCACATGCTCTTGGCCGTAGAGCTGACTCGCGGCCTGAGCTTGCTGCGGTTGATACCGCTCACCTCCGCGTTGAAAAGCTGCATCCCCCCTTGATAGTTGAGCATGGGGATGACAGCCAGGGTAAAGAGGATGATGCCGACTCCCCCTATCCACTGCATCACGCACCTCCAGATTATTATATATTTAGGCACACCGTCGAGTGTCGGCATCACGGACAGTCCGGTGGTGGTGAAGCCGCTCATTGTCTCGAAAAACGCATCGGTGACACACATCGGGGAAGGCCCCATCATGAACGGAATCATTCCGAAGAGCGAGAAGATCACCCATACCATGGCTGTGAGCAGAATCGCTTCTCTCTTGCCCATGTCACGGCTTTTAGGCTTTAGGCCCATCATTGCCAGCCCGGCGCCGACTGTGACGGCAATGGTTATGAGAAAAGGCACCCAGGATTCTCCATAGCATATAGCCGTAGCCATCGGCACAAGCATGAAAGCCGCTTCCACCATCAAGAGCCACCCGATGACACGCAGCAGCATCACTACATTTATATAGCTCCTATGATGTACATAACCAGGCATTTGCAATATAATGTTTTTAGTCCCTCTTTATCAGTTGAACCAATGCTCTATCTTATGGATTGTACCTGTGAGGCAGAATACCACCACCCCGTCGCCGCCCTGTATGCGCGTGCGTCCAGACACCAGCGAACACTGCCCATCATGTATGACCGCAGCCAAAGTCATGCCGTATGGCAGGCGAAGGTCCTTGATTTCCCCACGCGTGATCTTGGCATGTTGTTTCACGGTCAGTTCGGCCACCTCCGCGTCTGCCAACGCAAAGGTCTTGGAGTTATGTTCGTCAGCATCAAGGAGCAGCTTGAAGATACGTGAAGACGCTATCAGCTTCTTATTGAGGATGGTGCCTATGTTCAAATTCTCGGCCTGTCCCATGAACTGGATATTTTCAACATCAGCCACGGTCTTTCGTATGCCGAACTCCTTGGCCGTAAGGCAAGCCAATATATTGGTCTCCGATGAGTCAGAGAGAGCCATGAACGCGTCATACTGCTCTATGTTGTTGTCTCTGAGCGTGTCTATGTCGCGGGCGTCGCCATTCTCTATGTCACAGTCCGGCAGGCGGGTAGCCTGGCTCTCGCCCATAGCCCGATTGCTCTCTATTATTTTTATGTGGAAACGGTTTCCGCTCTCCAACGCGAAACGCATAGCGATGCGGGTGCCACCCATTATCATCACCCTCTTTATCTGGAAGCTGGTCTTTCCACACATCTTGCGGATATTGTCGGCGTCGGACTCAAAGGTCACGAAAAACACTATGTCGCCGCTAAGCAACTCATCGTCGCCGTTCGGTATGATAGTCTCATGATTACGCTTGATGGCCGCGATATGGAATGTGTGGGCCTCTACCGGCAAGTTTTTTATCTGATGGTCAATAAGCGGCGAGTTCTCCCGCAGCTTGACCCCGATAAGCAAAAGCTTCCCTTGCGCGAGCTCCGCCCAATGGCGAGCCCAGTTGTGTTCGAGCGCCGTGATAAGTTCCTGGGCGGCTAGGTGCTCCGGATATATCAGCCGATCCACCCCTATCATCCTGAGCGTCTCCCTGTTGTTCTTTTCGAGGAACTCGAAATTGTCAATCCTCGCAACCGTACACTTGGCACCTAATTGTTTGGCTATGGCACAGGACGTTATATTCTGAGTCTCGTAAGGAGTGACGGCAATGTAGAGATCGGCGTTGGAGACATCCACGTCTCGCAACGACCGGAACGAGGAGGTAGGGCCGGTATAGGTCATCAGGTTGTAATTGTTGTCGATCAGGTTAAGCTTCTGGCGGTCATCATCGATGAGTATGATGTCCTGATCCTCGTTGGAGAGCATCTTAGCCAAATGGCTCCCCACCTCGCCTGCACCAGCTATAATGATTTTCATAGTTTATCGAGATCCGGTATATTGGCTGTCGCGTTTCGCGACAACAGATGAAAGTTCGCGCACAGCGTTCATGATACCTTCGACATCATATCCACACTCTGCCCTGAGTTGCTGTACGGAGCCGTGATGTACCCACCGTTCTGCGGGGACTCCGAGCTTACGGACAGGCATACTGATGCCGTTGGAGACCATCCAGTCGGCCACGGCAGACCCCAAACCGCCCCTCACGGACGCGTCCTCGACAGTGACTATAGCCTTACATTCGTGAACGGCCATCGCCAAAAGGGCGGTATCGAGCGGTTTCAGCCATATCATATCATAATGGGCTGCATGTATGCCCTGGCTCTCAAGCTGCCTTATCGCATTCCTGACGTCATTGCCCACAGGCCCTATGCTCAGGATAGCGACCGTGTCCTTCCCGCCGGAAGCTGAGACACATCTCCCCTTGCCTATATCCAGAGTCCTGAACGGAGTCTTCCAATCGACATTAACGGCTTCGCCTCGGGGATACCGTATAGCCATGGGGCCGTCATGCCTCAACGAGGTGTACATGAGCGAGCGTAGCGTCTCCTCGTCCATAGGGGAGGCTACCGCCATGCCGGGTATGGCGGATAAGTATGCCAGGTCAAACAATCCGTGATGGGTGACCCCGTCATCTCCCACTACACCGGCCCTGTCCACACAAAAGGTGACCGGCAAACGCTGTATGGCCACATCATGTATGATGTTGTCATACGCTCTTTGCAAGAAAGACGAATATATGGCTACGAAAGGACGCTTCCCGGCTGCGGCGAGACCTCCGGCGAAAGTGACGGCATGGCCCTCCGATATGCCCACGTCGAAAGCACGGGCAGGGTATTTGTCCAGAAGCAGATTCATGGAGGTTCCGCTCGGCATGGCGGCCGTGATGCCCGTGACGCGCTCGTCCATGTCGGCCAGCTCCACCAGCGTGCGTCCGAACACATCCTGCCATTTCAATGGCTTCGGACCGGGCAGGCCCTTGGCGCGCTCGCCCGTGCGGGGATCGAACTTTCCGGGAGCATGCCACGTGGTCGGATCCAGTTCGGCAGGCTCGTAGCCTTTGCCCTTGACCGTGCAGATATGCAGGAGGCGCGGGCCCTCCATCTCCTTGATTTCCGTAAGCACCTTCACGAGATTCTTCACGTCATGCCCGTCGATGGGACCGAAATACCGGATGTTCAATCCCTCGAAAATATTCTGGCGGCGCGACACCAGACTTTTGACCGAATTGGCGAAGCGTATGATGCGCCCTCTCCCCTTCTCGCTGATGATGCGGTGACGTTTCATGAACTTGTACGCCCGATAACGCATACGGTTGTATCCGGCGGAGGTGGTCATGCGTGAGAGGTAACGATGGAGTGCCCCTACATTATCGTCGATAGACATGTCATTGTCATTGAGGATAATGAGGAGATTGTTGTCATTGTTCGAGGCGTTGTTAAGCCCTTCGAAGGCCAGGCCGCCCGAAATAGAGGCGTCCCCTATCACCGCTACCGTGCGGCGCGGTTCCTTGTCTCTGTCCAGGCTGTCGGCTATCGCCATTCCCAAGGCCGCAGATATGGAGTTGGAAGCGTGGCCTGCCATGAACGTGTCATACTCGCTCTCAAGCGGAGAGGGGAAACCGCTCAGTCCTCCCTTCTTGCGCAGGGTGCCGAACATGTCCTTGCGCCCGGTAAGCAGCTTGTGGGCGTAAGCCTGATGTCCCACATCCCATACGATACGGTCGAGCGGCGTATCGTACACATAATGCAATGCTACCACGAGTTCCACGGCACCCATTGAAGAAGCGAAATGTCCCGGGTTGATACTCAGGGTCTCGATGATGCGCTCTCTCAACTCCGCGCATACCTGCGGCAACCGCTCCACGTCCAGCGAACGCAGGTCAGCCGGCAGCGATATGCCGTCAAGCAACCGGACACCCTCGTCTTTCTCCTCTGATAAAGTCCTGTCAGTCTTCATCTTCAGCTATTGTTTGAGCCACCCCAGCGTTTCCACAGAGGCACAAGTATGAAACCGCCTGCCAAGAGTGCCACAAGAATATTGTAAAGCGTGACGCCTCCTAAATCCAGGAGCAGGAAAGCCAGACCGAGCCACAACAGGGTCAGCAACACGAATGCTATTTTACGTGGAGTGCTCATAATTGAATGCAAAGTTAGCGCTATTTTGGTAAAGTAGCAAATTCTGCCCCCACCTTACTTGGCCGCCCCGCCATGCGCCACCTTTCCATCTAAAACCATTTGAAAACATTATCCACACCAAACAGAGAAGGCAACGGTGCGGCAAAGGTCATAAGACAAGCAGGTCCGCGACATGTAGTCGCGGACCTGCGCTTTTGGCGGAAGCTCAGGGATTCGAACCCTGGGTACCCGTAAGGGTACAACGGTTTTCGAGACCGTCCCGTTCGACCACTCCGGCAAACTTCCTTTGTCGTTCTCAATAGCGATGCAAAGTTAGCGCTTTTTTTTGACATGACATAAGCGATGACACATTTTTTTGTATCACCGGCTTTTCTTTCCGAAGGAGGGGTCTATTCTCACCAACAGGCATGCCACACAGGTGAACACGCTGCAAAGCACCACGAGGGTGAAGAAATTGACATATCCCTGCGGCCCGGCAAGCCCAAAAGGATTGTAGTAGGCCAACAGCTTGAAGATCTTGCCGGCGAACATGCCGGGCACCATCATGCCCAGAGCCATGAAGCCCGTGCAGAATGCGTAGTGTGACGTTTTCCATTTCCCTTCGGAAAAATAAATCAGATAGAGCATGAAGGCCGTGAAGCCGAATCCGTAACCGAATTGCTCCACCCCGATGCACACGTTCACCAACGTCAAGCCAAACGCATCAGGCTGCGGCTGAAGCATCGCGAGCAGGGTATACAGGGCACACGGGAGCGTAAGGCTGAGAGCCATGGGCCACAGCCATTTCTTAAGCCCTCCTCGGGCTATGACCATACCCCCTATCACTCCTCCGGCCAGCAACGCTACAACGCCTGTAACACCGTTGGCTATGCCGACATCTTTGGTGGACAATGCAAGTCCACCTTCGGACCTTGCACCCACCAGGAACGGTGAGACTATCTTGATGCACAGGGCTTCCGGCAGACGATAAAGCAGCAT
The DNA here is from genome assembly GCA_900552315.1 of uncultured Bacteroidales bacterium. GTDB lineage: Bacteria > Bacteroidota > Bacteroidia > Bacteroidales > Muribaculaceae > Lepagella. Next base: position 16,670 of record URZM01000014.1, read on the forward strand.
GAAGGCCAACGCGCTCCACACCCCCTTCTTGGTGAAAAACGTAGCGAAAGTCTGCCACAGATTTATGAACACCTGTCGTGCCGACCGCTCCCGGCGAGGAGCGTCGAGAGGAGCCTTGGGCATCATGAACCAGTGATAGAGCGCTATGGCCCCTAACAGAACGGCCACAATCCACATGACAGACTGCCAGGCCACTCGTATGTCAGATGCTGCCACCCCTGCGCTGCCGGCCGAATCTTCCTCGATGACTCCGGCAATCCAGACCAACGCCCCGCTGGCAAACAGGGAGCCAAGGCGATAGAACGTGCTGCGCCACCCTACGTACTCGGCCTGCTCGTGGTCAGAGAGCTGGAGCATATAATATCCGTCAGCAGCTATGTCATGGGTGGCAGAGAAAAAAGCCGCCAGGAAAAAGAGGGCCAGTGAGGCTGTGAAAAACCACGGGCTACCGACAGTAAGCGCCACACATGCGAAAGAAAGCGCCATGGCGCCCTGCATCCACAACACCCATCGGCGTTTGGACGAGAATATATCCACAAACGGGCTCCAAAACGGTTTTATGACCCAAGGCATGTAGAGCCATCCGGTCCAAAACGTCATCACCTCCAGATCCACATCCATCTTTGTGTACATAAGGACGGTAAGTGTATTGATAACGACGTATGGCAACGCCTCAGCCACATAAAGCGTGGGGAGCCAGCTCCACACGCGTCGCATAGCCGAGGCCCGGTCGCGGCCTCTGTCAGGGACGGGGTTTACAGCAAATTCAGTCATTCCAATCGAGGATTTTTACTGAGACAAAATTACGAAAAAAAGGCAACACCCGCAAACACGCAAAAGGTGCGTATCCCTTTTGTGGACACGCACCTTTGTATTAAGGTCTATGCGGAGTCTCAGCGCACGTACTCCTTGGTGACGACATTTCCTCTACGTACGATATAGATACCGTCCGAAGGATTGAGGACCCGTATGCCCTGCATGTTGTAATATATAGGAGCTGTGGCGTCAACGCCGACTCCGCCGATACCGGTGTCGGAATGTTCGCCCTGGTCACCATTGATGCTGTATATATGGTTGGGGAGAGCCGTCAGGTCGCCGGTCTGGCTTCCGCCGCCATTGTTGAACACGAGACCGGTTGTGCCGGCAGGCACAACATAGTAGTACACGCTGGACGAACCCGGGCACAGGGTCATCTTGACTCCAGGCCAGGAAGAAGCGGATTCACCGCCCCAATAGTGGATGTTCACGGTAGCCCAGGTTGTGGGACCGTTGTCGAAATACACCGTATAGCCTTCAGTCGGGTCAGGAGTCGGATCGGGATCGGGATCAGGATCGGGCTGCGGGTCGGGATTCACCTCTTCACCCTCAGGTATGACCTGTTCCACTGTCCCGTCGGCGGCGTAGACCGCTCCGTTCTGGAATGTGAGGTTCGCGGTCTGAGAGCCGCCTGCATTGAATATGATGTAGGTGCCGGCTTCGGGAATCTCCTTTGAGCCGTAGCTCCATTTCCAGTAGCCGTTGCCGAGGTATTCGCAAACCGTGCCGGGCCATGTGCCGCCGGTATAATTGTCCTTGTCGTTCCAACACCAGGCATATATGTTGCCGCCCCAGCCGGATGTGTTGTGGAAGAAGGCGCAAGTCTCGTCCTTGTAAACGACAAGAGGCTTGGGGTCGTCAGGCTCGGGCTGGGGGCCGGGGCCGGGACTGTCGTCACGCTGCGTCACGGTGTCGGGAGCCTCCTGCTGGCCGTCGTAAGGGAGCTGTGTCTGAGTGGCAGGAGCACTGGCATACAAATATTTGCCGTCCGTTCCAATCTTGCCCGGAGCCAGTGTCTTGGCCGTGGAGAGCACATAGATGCGGAGATTGCCCTGGCCTGAGCAGCTCACGGAGAGCGAGCCGTTGGTCACGTTCTTCACGTCACCGGTGATGACATCGGTATACGTGCCGTTCAGAATGTTGCTGAAAGAGGCGTCGCCGCTGATGGCGATAAGTGCATAAGAGTCAGTGGAGGCGTCTACATAACGGCGTTTGAAGGCGATATTGCCCGAGCAGCCGTCAGTGCTGTACTGGCCCTTGCGCAGACAAGGCACCGCCGCGCGAATCTTGTTGAGGCGCTGCAGATGCATCGCGAGCGGATGGCTCAACGTCGCGGCAAGGTTGCCTGTGGCGCCAGTGTACTCGGCGAAATCGGTCGTGTTCACGGAACCTGTGAGATAACCGCCGAAATAAGCGCGGGCGGTGTTCTTGAGTGCCTGGTGGGGGCCTTCGTCAATTACTACACCCTTCTGAAAATAGCACTCCGAGCCCTGCCAGATACAAGGTATGCCTCGGAAAGTGAACATCAGCGAGTAATTCTCTGCCCACTCAGCCTCAGAACCTCCGAAGCTCTTCGTGTTCCATCCATTGGGTCCATAGTCATGTCCGTCGACATAGACCACGTTCCATGTGGCGTCATTGTACAGGTTGTCCTGACTGTTCACGTTGAATGCCTTCTTCGCGCTGCTGAAGCGCCAGTGCATCGGGAAATCGATAACATTGAAGCCTGAGCTTTTGGAGTAGTCAGGCGTGTGGTAGTCGTTGCCGTTGAGCCATGCGTTGTTGCTCTTCTGGAGAATGGCATCGGAATGACCTTGGTAGTCATCTGCCTGCGCAAGCACCGCCGCCGTGTTGGGATGGACTGAGTATGCTGAAGGAGCCACCTCTGAGAAAGTCAGGCCCTTCCAGGAGTTCTCGTCCTCGTCCCAGGCATAATCCTTATCCTCGGCCCACGTATAGAAACAGGGAGAGCAGTTGTAATTCTGGTCGCGATAGATAACCTCCTCGGCACGCGCGCACACCTCGCCGAACATATAGAAAGGAGTGCCTCCGCGCTTTGCCTTGGCAGCCTCGCCGGCAGCCTTGAACTTAGGCAGGAATGCCTTGTTGAAGGTCACGCGGGCAATATGGCCAGACGTGTCGACACGGAATCCGTCCACACCCATCTCGATGAACTTGCTGTAGCACTTGGTGATGTAGTTGTAGACATGGGGATTCTCCGTGTTGAGATCGACGCAGTCTCCCGCTATCTGGCCCCATACACGGGAATAGTCGTCCCAGTCCCATGACTGGCCCACGTGATGCCAATAGTTCTCGGGGTCTTTCCCTGAATTGTCATTGTTCTTCATAAGGGTGAGACGGGCCTGATATTGAGCATCCGGAATCAAAGCGTCATAATTAGCAGGAAGCTTGGACTGCGGATGGCGCTTCATCGACTTGTTGATGTTGTCGAGAGGCTGCGTATAGTCCTTCTGGAACATGGGGCAGAGATACTCCTCGCCGAAATTGCCGTTGTGCTGGAGCACCACATCGAGTATAATCTTCATACCGCGTGCATGTACGGCGTCAATCAGGTCCTGGAACTTGCAGTCCTCACTCTCGTAACGGGGATCCACCTTCTGGAAATTCATGGCATGGTAACCATGATAGTCGAGGCCGGAACCGTTCTCGACAACAGGTGTAATCCACACGGCGGTGAAACCCAATGCCTTGATGTAATCAAGCTTCTCGATGAGACCTTTGAAATCACCTCGCCACTCAGGGTCGTTGACGTTCTTTACGCCATCCCAGCAATACGTGTTGTTGGAGATGTCGCCGTCATAAAAACGGGTCGTCATGGCGAAATAGATGCTCTCGTCTCGGAAATCCGTGCGGCTCGGGAACGACGTGGCCGCCATAGCTGATGCGCCGCACAACAATGCAGCCGCACCAATCAATAGGGAGCGTTTCATAAATAGATAAAAGTTAACATGTAAGAATAATAAAAAAGGTGTCGCCGGAGCGAAACCTTAGTGCAAAGGTAGCAATATTTTTTAACATAGCCAAAATTTATGAGTGTGTATAAAAATCCATAAGAATCTCTCCCTCCCCCTTGATTCCAACCTGGCTCAGTATTATGCCGACACCCAACCATCCAATACAAGCCTAATACCAGGCACTTATAAAATGATTGCAAATATATCTCATCAACATCGCAGGCAATGGGTACGTCGAATTTCAGCCATTCCCTTTGATGTCTCAACTATATTTAGTAATTTCGCGGACGAAATCCAAGATGAACCTATGACCACACAGCTTTACATCCGTATATGCAAATACCTGCGTGACAAGATTGCGGGCACGCAGTGGGAAGGTCATGTGTTCACCGTGGGTGGATGCTGCCGCGACATGGTGCTCGGTTACGAAATCAAGGACGTGGATCTCGCTGTCGATCTGCCCAACGGAGGAGTGGAATTTGCCGAGTGGCTGTACAAAAACAAGCTCAGCACCATGCACCCCGTGATATTCCAACGTTACGGGACCGCCATGCTTCGTCTCCGCGCTTTTCCCCATGATGATATCGAAATAGTGCAGACGCGTGCGGAAAAATACACGGACCGCAATTCAAGAAACCCGGAGACAGCCCATGGATCCATCGTGGATGACTGCATGAGGCGTGACCTCACCATCAACGCGCTGTATTATGACCTGACCGCAGGCAAGTTGCTCGACATAACGGGACGAAGCATGGATGACATCAGGAACAAAGTTATCGCCACCCCGCTCGATCCTGATTCCACCTACGATGACGACCCGATACGCATCTTGCGTACCGTACGTTTCGCATCGCGTCTGGGATGGGACCTGCCTGTACCGATATTCGAGGCCATGCGCCGGAACTCGAGCAGACTGTCCATCATCAAACCGGAAAGGCTGCGTGGCGAGTTCGAGAAGATATTGCTCGGGACAAATCCCGGAGCCGCCATAGACATGCTCCGTGCATGCGGCGCAATGAGGTTCATAGCGCCTGAGCTGGACCCTCTCGTCACTATGCGTTATCTGCCGGATTCCGATGATACAGTCTGGGACCACACATTGCGCACCCTCGACATCCTTCCACCCGACCTGACCATACGCTGGGCCGCGCTGTTGTGCGACATAGCCATGGCCCTCAGCACGGAGCGCGTAGAAGACAAGCTCTCTCATGCAAGCCGCTCCAGGCACATGGTGATGCAGGTGCTCGTGCGGCTACGTTATCACCAGCCGCTGTACAAGGATATTATATATCTCTGCGCAAACCATGAACAAACGGCTGACTGGGGCAAACATGCCGAAAGGATGGATGACAGCAAACTCCGCAGGCTGCAATATCTGAGCGGCAGGCCCGAGAAGCTTGACATGCTCCTTACTCTTGTCGACGCATACAACAAGTCGCTCCCCGCGCCCCATACACGTTCCCGACAAGTGGCAGAGATAAGAAAGCGCGATGCCGAGATGCAAGCTGACGGCACAGCGATGTACACCTACCATCTCCCGTTTGCCGAACGTCGCATAAAGCGTCTGCTGAACATAGAGCCGGGGCCCTTGGTCGAGGCCACGCTGGAATACATGATGCAGCTGGCATTTGCGAATCCGCTACGCTCGCGCCAGGAATTTGAAAGGCTTGTGAGC
>URZM01000015.1 GCA_900552315.1 uncultured Bacteroidales bacterium
CGGAGATCTATCTTCTCTATGCGCGGGCGCAGGGGGTTGTCGGAGCGGAGCGCCACGCGGCCCGAAAGGGAGAGGGGACGGTCGAACCAGGTGTAGAGGATGCCGCCGCCATATTTCTCCACGTTGAGTTTCAGCACGCCGCCTTCGCCGTATATCTCGGCGTTGGGCTTGAGCTTGAGGCATGGGGAGTCGCTGTGGCTGGCTATGATGTGGAATCCGTGCGCGGCGGGGTCGGAGTCGCCGGCCACGAAGGCGAAGATGGCTGTGCCGTTAGTGGTCATGTACCGTTTGTCGCCGGGGCGGAGTTTCCATGCGTCCTCAGGGAGCAGGCGTGTGAATCCGTGGTTTTCGAGTTCGTTCTGTATGGTGGCCGTGGCCATAACGTTGCATGTGGAGGCGTCGAGCCATCCCAGGAGCTGGTCTATCATGGTAGTCGTATTTGAATTATCTGTTGTAGAATATATGGTGGAGGGGACGGAGCACGTCCACGAGGCTCTGGCCCCAGTATTCGGCAAAGGTGTCGCGTGCCCATGCTGTGGCCTGGCCTAAGAGGGCTCCTTCGGAGTCTCGTACTGCCAGGGCGCAGTCGAGAAGGGGCTGGTATATGTCGGCGAGGGACTCGGAGATGGTGCGTGCCACAGGCTCTTCGCTGTATCTCATGGCCTCGGCGGGGGTGTCGAGGTATGCGTCGTCCTCGCCCATGAGGGAGGCCAGGTTGCCTCTGACGCGCTCGTAGGTGTCGGCGTCGAGATAGGGCGCCAGGGGTTCGTATTCTTCTATGGCGGGGGGCGGGGTGAGGTCGGAGGCGGTGATGTATATGCGGGGGAGCAGGCGCAGCATGAGGGCTGTGAACTCCTCCTTGTCTGCCGTGGTGGCGCTCTCTATGGCGGCGCAGTATTCGGAGGCAAGGCCGATGAAGGCCAGAGGGCCGCGTGTGGTGTCAGTCGTGTCCATGTGTGTAAAGATTGTGGGTTCGCACGTAGTCATATACGGCCGGGGGAAGGAAATAGTTCATGTCGATGCCCCGGCGCAGTGACTCGCGTATGAATGTGGAAGAGATTTCAAACCGTGGGGCACCTTCGAGCAGCGTTGCTCCAGGAGGGAGCGTGCCGGGATCTACGGGGTAGCCGGGACGCAGGTATATGAGCACGCCGAAATCGCGCAGTATGGAGTCGTGGTCTCTCCATCGGTGGAATATGAGCCAGTTGTCGCTGCCGATGAGCAGGCGGAAGCGGTGCTGCGGCCAGCGGAGGGCGAGCGCCTGGAGCGTGGCGTGCGTGTATGAGGGACGTGGCAGGGAGAACTCGAAATCGCTGACACGCACCCCCGGAAGCGTATCGGCCACCAGCGAGGCCATGGCCAGGCGGTGCCGGTCGGGGACCATGTCCGTGTCAGGCTTCAGGGGGTTGCGTGGGGTGACCATAAGCCACAGCTCGTCGGCCTGTGGACAGAACTGCGCCACCCATGAGGCCAGGCACGCGTGGCCTGTGTGCATGGGGTCGAAGCTGCCTGAGTATATCACTATGTCCATGGCTTTGGAGGGGGATGTTCAGCTCACGAAAGCCTCTATGGCACACCGGGTCTCCTCCACGGCCTGGGGCAGGGAGTCGTTGACTATGACGCGGTCGAACCGGGGAGCGTATTCCATCTCTTGCCCTGCCTTGGCCAGACGTGTGAGTATCACCTCTTCGCTGTCGGTGGCGCGTGAGCGCAGGCGGTGCCCCAGCTCCTCGAGGGAGGGGGGCATGATGAAGATGGACATGGCACGCTCGCCGTAGCGGGCCTTGACGTTGAGGGCCCCTTTCACGTCAATGTCCAGTATGAGGTTGCGCCCCTGGCCGGTGACGCGCTCCACCTCGGATGCGAGAGTGCCGTAGCATGTGCCGGCGTACACCTCTTCCCACTCTATGAACTCGCCCGCCTCTACGCGGCGCGCGAACTCCTCGCGAGTCACGAAATAGTAGCTCTCGCCATCCTTCTCGCCCTGGCGCGGCGCGCGGCTGGTGCATGATACGGAGAAGCCGAGCGCGAGTGCGGGGTCGTCTATTATGCGGGATATGACGGTGCTTTTGCCGGTGCCGCTCGGGGCGGATATTATTATGATCTTACCTTCCTTGGCCATGTCAGAGCACGTTCAGCACTTGTTCCTTGATTTGCTCCAGCTCGTCCTTCATGCGCACCACGATGCGCTGCATGTCCGCGTCGTTGCTTTTCGAGCCGAGTGTGTTTATCTCGCGTCCCATCTCCTGGGCTATGAAGCCGAGCTTCTTGCCTTGGGAGCCGGGGGCGGCCATGGTCTCGGCGAAATAGCCGAGGTGGGCGCGCAGTCGGGTTTTCTCTTCGGTGACGTCGAGCTTCTCGATGTAGAATATGAGCTCCTGCTCGAGCCGGCCCTTGTCGTAGTCCACGCCGTGGAGCTTGGCCAGCTCGGACTCGAGGCGCTCGCGTATGCGTGCCACACGTGCCTGCTCGAAGGGTGTGACCTGCTCGAGGAGGGCGGCTATGGCCTCGAGCTTCTGGCTGAAGAACAGCGCCAGTTTCTCTCCCTCGCGTGCGCGGAACTCGTTGATGCCTTCCAGGGCGAGGCGCAGGGCCTCATCCATGGCCCGGGAGTCCTCCTCAGTGACGGAAATCTGCTCGGTGCGCAGGGCGTCGGGCAGGCGCAGCAGGGTTGCGTACCAGTCAGTCGGCCAGGCTATCTGCAGCCGGGTGGCCATCTCCATGATCTGTTCCTTGTATTTCTCTACCACGTCCACGTTTATGGCGGTGGTTATCTGCGTGGTGAGGTTCTCTGCCGAGACGGTGACCTCCACCTTGCCCCGGCCCAGGCTCTCGGCCACCTCTGCCCGCATGGGCAGTTCACACTCGCGGTATGCGGAAGGCACGCGCATGAACAGATCCATCTGCTTGCCGTTCAGTGACTTTATCTCTACTGTGAATTTCTTGTCTGACGAGGACGCGACTCCCTTCCCGAAGCCGGTCATTGAGTATATCATGATTCGTGTTGTTGTGTTCAGAGCGCAAATTTAGTGAAAAAAAGCCTAACTTGCAACCGTGTTGTCATAAACCGTGCTTCATGAAGCGCAGCGTTCCGGCCTCGGTGGCGAGCAGGTACAGGCCGGCGGGGAGGTGGGCTGTGTCTATGGCGTTGCCGCCGAGAGTCAGCACACCCCGGCTTACTATAGCTCCGGACGAGGCATATATGGAGTAGGGCAGACTTTCGCGGTCGGTGCGTACCTTCAGCGAGGAGGCATCCTGGGCGGTGATGAGGAGCAGGCTCCCTGTACTTATGTTTTCCGTGCCGCTCACGTAGGCGGGATGCAGGTCCTCGGCGCCGGAAATCTCGGTGGAGGACTCGCCCAGGCTGCCGCATGTCTGGCAGACGGCGGTGTACACCTTCACGAAATCAATGGAGGAGAGCGCCACGGGCCTTCCCTCAGAGTCCACTGCCCACCCTATGTCGAAGCCTTTGTCCTCGGTGTTGGGAAGGTTGTCGGCATATCCCCAGCCGTAGCACCTCAGCACGTAATATGAGCCGTCGCCGTTCACGTCCTCGGCGTTGGCGGGCAGGCGCGTGCCTGAGAATCTCATCTCGGCTGTCTGCTCCATCCACATGGGCCAGTAGCTCTGTGCGTGGTATGCGTTGCGGGTCACGAAGCCGGAGTGAGCGTCCGGGTCGTTGCTTATCCATGGAATATAGGCGGTGTCCGTCACGTTCTTGTCCGCCGGGTCGGGGACAGGTGCGCGTGCCGGGTCGGGGGCTGTGTAAGTTATCTCGAATCCCTTGAAGAGGCCGGAGCCGCCATGTTCGCTGCCGGCGAGCTCGTACCAGGTGTCGTCAGGCAGCCCGTTGCCATTGTCGTCGCGGCTCACCATCACTATGCCAGGCTCGGAACTTCCGCCGAGCCTGTCACGGTCGGAGATTATGGCGTTGCCATAGATCTTGAAGTCCGGTTCGCCGGGCTTGTTGGCTACGGGATGGTCGAAGCCGAACACCACGTATCCTCCGAAAGCGCCGAGGGTCACCATGCCCGGCATGCGGTCACCCACAAGCTGTTCGGCGGCCTTGGCGAGCATGGACTCGTATGTGTCGCCCTCCTCGTACTCGGGCAATTCGTTTACGAATTGGCCCGGTGCGGGACGGTACTCGTATACGTGGCTGATGAATGGAGAGGTGGCATGTGCGGCGCAGGTGCAGAGGCAGGCCGCTGCCAGGTATGCTGTATGCTTCATGGGGTATGTCGTAAGGTATGGGTGGGAAAGGGGTGTCGCCCTTTTCCCGTATATGTGCCGCAAAGTTAACTCTTTCCCTTGAGACCTGCAAATTTTGGCAACGGGCACATCCAAGCCCCGCTACCGACGATAGGGGAACGCGGGTGGCGGGGCTGTGTTTTCGGGTTCTGCTTGGCGGCGTCAGTCGCTTGGCTGCCGTCAGATGCGGTCCAGGACCGTCTGCACGAGTTTGCGCACCGAGGGCTTGTAGTCGGTGTTGGCGGTGGTGAGCCGGCGCTCGGCTATGATGCAGCAGGCCGTGACTGCCTTGTGGCCGAGTAGGCGCGCCATGCCTTGGAGGCAGGCGCTCTCCATCTCGAAATTGGTGATGGGACGTTCATCGTAGCGGAAGGACTCTATCTTCTCGTTCAGGCGTGGGTCGGCCAGAGGCAGACGTATCTGGCGACCCTGGGGGGCGTAGAAGCCTACGGCAGCCATGGTGTAGCCCCTTATCATGTCTGTGCCTCCTATCCGTTCAGACAGCTCGGGATCGGCGTCCACCACGTAGGGGGCTGCCCATGAGCGTTGCCAGCCGGTGTGGCGCATGAGCGCGTCCTCGAACATGAGGTCGCACACCCTGTTACGTCCCTCATAGAAATTGAGTATGCCGTCGGTGCCTATGGCCTTGCGCGCCAGCACGAAATCGCCTGCGTGGATGTGTTCCTGCAGGGAGCCGGATGTGCCCACCCGCACCAGTGTGAGCGTGCGGTGGTCTGGCTTCACGGTGCGTGTCTTGAAATCTATGTTTGCCAGCGCGTCCAGCTCTGTGAGGACTATCTCGATGTTGTCCGAGCCTATGCCGTGCGATATGCACATGATGGGCTTGCCCCGGTATGTGCCTCCAATGGCGTGGAACTCGCGTGACTGCACGTCATAGTCCACAGAGTCGAAGAAGGAGGCCACCATGTCCACGCGTCCGGGGTCGCCAACCAGCACTATACGGTCGCGGAGCTGCTCGGGGGTGAGGTGTATGTGGAAGGCACTTCCGTCTGAGTTGATTATAAGTTCGGAAGGGGGGATGGTTCTTGGTGACATGTTATGGTATAGTGTTTAAGAGTTGCATTTACATGTAAACGCCGCTCGGGGGGCAAAAGTTGGGCGTGTGCGTTTTTTTTACTAATTTTGCAGCCGTTTCAACCCGCCGGGGCAGTCCGGCGACAACCACAGACAATACCACAGATGATTCAGACCAACAATCTAAGCATACAGTTCGGGAAGCGTGTGCTTTTCCAAGATGTGAACCTAACCTTCGGCCGAGGCAATTGCTATGGCGTGATAGGCGCCAACGGCGCAGGCAAGTCTACGCTCATGCGCATATTGAGCGGGCAGCTGACCCCTACGTCGGGGACGGTGACCATGGGCCCTGGGGAGCGCCTCTCGGTGCTGGAGCAGGACCATTTCAAGTTCGACGACTGCACGGTGATGGAGACGGTGCTGCGCGGGCACACGGTGCTGTGGGACATCATGCAGGAGAAGGACGCGATCTACGCCAAGGAGGATTTCAGCGACGAGGACGGCATCCGTGCCGCCGAGCTTGAGGAGCGGTTCGCCGAGCTTGAGGGCTGGAACGCGGAGAGCGACGCGGCGGCGCTGCTCTCGGGGCTGGGCATCAGGGAGAGCCGCCACACCATGCTGATGCGCGACGTGAGCGCCAACGAGAAGGTGCGCGTGCTGCTGGCCAAGGCCCTGTTCGGCAATCCTGACAACCTGCTGCTGGACGAGCCCACCAACGACCTTGACCTGGAGACGGTGGCGTGGCTGGAGAACTATCTTGCCAATTTCGAGAACACGGTGCTGGTGGTGAGCCATGACCGCCATTTCCTGGACGCGGTGAGCACGCACACCCTGGACATAGACTACAACAAGGTGAGCCTGTTCGCGGGCAACTACAGCTTCTGGTACCAGAGCAGCCAGCTGGCCCTGCGCCAGCAGCAGGCGGCCAACAAGAAGGCGGAGGAGAAGCGCAAGGAGCTGCTGGAGTTCATACGCCGCTTCTCGGCCAACGTGGCCAAGAGCAAGCAGACCACCTCGCGCAAGAAGATGCTGGAGAAGCTGAACATAGAGGAGATACAGCCCTCCACGCGCCGCTATCCGGGCATCATTTTCACCCCGGCGCGAGAGGTCGGCAACAAGATTCTGGAGGTCAAGGGCCTGAGGGCCGAGGTGGACGGCGAGGTGCTGTTCAGCGACGTGAATTTCCAGATAGAGAAGGGGGACAAGGTGGCCTTCCTGAGCCGCGACCCCAGGGCCATGACCGCCCTGTTCCGCATCATCATGGGCGAGCGCCGCGCCGAGGCGGGCGACTTCGCCTGGGGACAGACCATAACCACCGCATACCTGCCGCTGGACAACAGTCCCTATTTCGAGACCGACCTGAACCTGGTGGACTGGCTCTGCCAGTACTCATCGGACTCTTCAGAGATTTACCTGAAGGGGTTCCTGGGCAAGATGCTTTTCTCGGGCGAGGAGGTGCTGAAGAAGGCATCGGTCCTTTCCGGCGGCGAGAAGATACGCTGCATGATAGCCAAGATGATGCTCACGGACGCGAACACGCTGGTGCTCGACTCCCCCACCAACCATCTGGACCTGGAGTCCATACAGGCGTTCAACAACACGCTGCAGAATTACAAGGGGGTGATCCTGATGTCGAGCCACGACCACGAGTTCATACAGACGGTCTGCAATCGCATCATAGAGCTGACCCCCGGCGGAGTCATAGACAAGATGATGGACTATGACGACTATATAACGGACGAGAAGGTGGCCTCCGCCCGCGAACGCCTCTACCCGTCTTCCGCAGGGGAGTGAGGGACATGCGTCCCCGGCGTGACGGCTCTCCGAAATATAAAACAGCAAACCTTTAAAACTCAGAGAATCATGGTTAAACACATAGTGACATTCAAGCTCAAGGGCACTCCCGAGGAGCGCCGCTCGTATGCGGAAGATTTCAAGGCGGCGCTGCTGGCGTTGCCGGAGGAGGTGCCGGTGCTGCGCAGCATCGAGGTGGGAATCAACGCCAATCCGGCCGAGAGCTGGGACCTGGTGCTGACCGCCGTGGTTGACAGCATGGAGGACGTGGCTGCCTACAGCAGCCATCCGGCGCACGTGGCGGCCGCCGCCATCATCAGCGACGTGAAGGCCGAGCGCGCTTGCGTGGACTACGAGTGCTGATACCTGCCCCCGTAAATCTCTGCCGCCCGCTTTCCAGCGCGAGAGTCTTCGCTCACCCGCCCGCGAGCTTGGCGGGTGGGGCGCTTTTGGTTTTGCAATGTCAGTTAAGTTTTGTAATTTTGCATCGCCAAGAGAGAAGGCCCCCATGACCGAACAGGAAAGCTACATACACGCCGTCAAGACCTTCAACCGCTGGTTGGAGGGGAGGCGTCTGCGCAAGACGCAGGAGCGGTTCGCGGTGCTGAAAGCCGCCTGGCATCTGGGCGGACATTTCGGAGCCGAGGACCTGCGCGTGCAGCTCGAGCGCACGGGCTACCACGTGAGCCGCGCCACGGTGTACAACACCTTGGGGCTGCTTGAGGAGTGCGGGGTGCTTCGGCGCCACCATTTCGGCAGCGCGGGCGGCGAGGCCCTGTTCGAGAAAGGCACCGGTTCACACCTGCATCTCATCTGCACGCGCTGCGGCAAGGTGAGCGAGCAGCAGGCCGCCCCCGAGGTGGACTCCCTGCTCGGTGCGGGCCGCTACGACGGGTTCCGACCCTCGCACCTCTCGGCATACATCTACGGCGTATGTCAGGCATGCGCCTTATCAGGCACCGACCCTGTGACCGACAATTAACCGGGCGAAAAGCCCTCTAACCAAGACGCAAATGAAAGCAGACGTGCTTCTGGGTCTCCAATGGGGAGACGAAGGCAAAGGAAAAGTAGTGGATGTGCTCACCCCCCGCTATGACGTGGTGGCAAGATTCCAGGGAGGTCCCAACGCAGGCCACACCTTGGAGTTCGAGGGCAAGAAATATGTGCTCAGGTCCATACCCTCCGGCGTGTTCCAGAATGAGAACATCAACATCATAGGCTCCGGCGTGGTGCTCGACCCGGTACTCTTTGCCGAAGAGGCCAAGGCACTGGAAGCCAGCGGCGTGGAGCTTAAAAAGATACTCCGCATCTCCCGGAAGGCACATCTGATACTGCCCACCCACCGCCGCCTGGACGCCGCCAACGAGGCTCTCAAGGGCAAAGGCAAGATAGGCACCACAGGCAAGGGAATAGGCCCCACCTACACCGACAAGGTGTCCCGCAACGGCCTGCGTGTGGGCGACCTGCTCCATGGCTTCGAGGACAAGTACGCCGCCGCCAAGGAACGCCATATCCAGATGCTCCGCGCCCTGGGAGGCGACACCGACGTGGCCGAGCTGGAGAAGGAGTGGATGCAGGCCGTGGAGTACCTCAAGGAATATCCCCTCATCGACTCCGAATACGAGGTGAACGCCCTGCTCGACCAGGGCAAGAAAGTGCTGTGCGAAGGCGCGCAGGGCACCATGCTCGACGTGGACTATGGCTCTTATCCTTTCGTCACCTCATCCAACACCATCACAGCCGGGGCATGCTCCGGCCTGGGAGTGGCTCCGCGCCGCATAGGCGACGTGTACGGCATCTTCAAGGCTTACTGCACACGTGTGGGCAGCGGCCCCTTCCCCACCGAGCTGCATGACGAGACCGGCAAGAGAATCCGTGACCTGGGCCACGAGTACGGGGCCGTCACCGGACGTGAGCGCCGCTGCGGCTGGATAGACCTGGTGGCTCTGCGTTATGCCATCATGATAAACGGCGTCACCAAGCTCATAATGATGAAGAGCGACGTGCTGGACGGCTTCGAGAGGGTGAAGGCATGCACCGCCTACCGTATAGGCTCCGAGGTCACCGACCGTTTCCCCTTCGAGGTGAACACGCTGCCCATAGAGCCTGTCTACACCGAGTTCCCCGGCTGGAAACAGGACATGACCTCCATGACAAGCCCGGAGCAGTTCCCCGCCGAGTTCAAGGCATACCTCGCCTTCCTGGAGAAGGAGCTGGGAGTGCCCGTGTGCATCGTGAGCGTGGGGCCGGACCGCAGCCAGACAATAGAGCTGCGCTGAGGCCCCGGGGGCCGGGTGGAAAGTCGGACAAGTCAGACCCGCCCGACCCGTCCGACCCACAAACAACCGACAACCTGAAAAATCAACCAAAATACCAAAAAACGAAAATGGCAAAAGTAAAACCTTTCAAAGGGGTGCGTCCCCCGAAATCCATGGTAGAAGAGGTGGTGTCCCGCCCCTACGACGTGCTTAACTCCGAGGAGGCCCGCGCCGAGGCCGAGGGCAACCCCAAGAGCCTGTACCACATCATCAAGCCCGAGATAGATTTCGCTCCCGGCTTCGACGAGCATGATCCCGCCGTCTACGAGAAGGCCGTGGAGAATTTCCACATGTTCCAGGACAAGGGCTGGCTCGTTCAGGACGACAAGGAGAAATACTACATCTACGCCCAGACCATGGACGGCCGCACGCAGTACGGCTTCGTGGTGGCCGCCTGGGTGGATGACTATATGGAGGGCCGTATCAAGAAGCATGAGCTCACCCGCCGCGACAAGGAGGAGGACCGCATGAAGCACGTGCGCGTGAACAACGCCAACATCGAGCCTGTGTTCTTCGCCTTCCCCGACAACAAGGGACTGCAGGAAATCATAGACAAGGTGACCGCCGGAACCCCCGAGTATGATTTCGTGGCCCCCGACGGCTTCGGCCACACCTTCTGGGTGATAGACGACGAGCAGACCATCGCCAAAATCACCGAGGAGTTCGCCGCCATCCCCAACCTCTACATAGCCGACGGACACCACCGCAGCGCCGCCGCCGCCCTGGTGGGTGCCGAGAAGGCAAAGAACAACCCCAACCACAAGGGCGACGAGGAGTACAACTATTTCCTGGCCGTGGCCTTCCCCGCCAGCCACCTCAAGATCATCGACTACAACCGCGTGGTGCGCGACCTGAACGGCCTCACCCCCGCAGAGTTCCTGGCAAAGGTGGAGAAGAATTTCACCGTGGAGAAGAAGGGCAAGGAAATCTATCACCCGCAGGCCCTGCACAATTTCGCCCTCTACCTGGACGGCGAGTGGTACGGCCTCACGGCCAAGGAAGGCACCTATGACGACAAGGACCCCATCGGCGTGCTCGACGTCACGGTAAGCTCCGACCTCATTCTGCGCGACATCCTGGGCATCACCGACCTGCGCAGCGACAAGCGTATCGATTTCGTAGGCGGCATACGCGGCCTCGAGGAGCTACAGCGCCGTGTGGACAGCGGCGAGATGAAGATGGCCCTCGCCCTCTACCCCGTCACCATGGACCAGCTCATCAACATCGCCGACACCGGCAACATCATGCCCCCCAAGACCACCTGGTTCGAGCCCAAGCTGCGCTCCGGCCTCGTGATCCACAAGCTCGACGACTAATCCATTGCTGAGGCCTACGGCCCTGCAAGCAAACGGCCCCCGGAACCTGTCCAAACAGACGTTCCGGGGGCTTCGTTTATGGGCTTCGTACGGGTTCAGCCGCACTTGGAGTTGCCGCAGGTGGTGCAGAGCAGGCATCCCTCCTGGTACACCAGTGTCTCGGCTCCGCAGTGCGGACATTTCTGCCCCTTGGCGTCGGTGCCGTCGGGCATGTATTTCTTCAGGGCCCTGACCACGCCGTTCTTCCACGTGTTGATGCTGTCAGAGTCAAGCTGCAGGCCGTCCACGAGCTTGAGCACCTGGTCTATGGGCATGCCGTAGCGCAGCACGCCGCTGATGAGCTTGGCGTAGTTCCAGAACTCCGGGTTGAACTTGTCGCTCAGGCCCTCGATGGTGGTCTTGTACCCGCGCTTGTTCACGAACTGGAAATCGTAGCGCTTGCGTCCTGCCGCGTCCACGGCCTTGATTATCTTGCCCTTGCTCACGCTCTTGGGGCAGAATATGCCGTCCTCGTCGTCGGCCAGACCAGTGAATATCTCGTATGGCTTGCCCTCGCCGTCCAGACCCACGAAGGCTATCCATTTCTCTTTGTTGTTCTGGAAGCGAACCACGTCGGCCTCCAGCTCTATGGGACGCTTCATTACATGGTCTGTGTGGTGTATGAGCGACGCCTTCTCCCCTTTCTTCTTGGATGAGACACTCTCCAGCACGTTGTTGCGGGAGCCGTCGCGGTAGACGGTGCAGCCCTTGCAGCCAACCTTCCACGCCTCCACGTACAGGCGTCCCACCAGCTCCTCGCTCACGTCGGCGGGCAGGTTTATGGTCACGGAGATGGAATGGTCCACCCACTTCTGCACGGCGCCCTGCATGCGCACCTTCTCCAGCCAGTCCACGTCATTGGATGTGGCCTTGTGGTAAGGGCTGCGCGCCACCAGCTCGCTTATTTCCTCCACGCTCATGTTCTTGCGGGCGGGTATGCCGGCGGCTTTCATCCACTCCAGGAACTTGTGGTGGTAGACTATGTATTCCTCGAAGGCGTCTCCCGTCTCGTCCACGAAATCCACCGTGGCGTCGGGGTCGCCGGGGTTGACCTTGCGGCGGCGCTTGTACACGGGCGAGAACACCGGCTCTATGCCCGAGGTGGTCTGGGTCAGGATGGATGTGGAGCCGGTGGGTGCTATTGTCAGGCACGCTATGTTGCGGCGTCCCTGCCTCTGTATCTTCTCCCACAGGGCCGGATCGGCCTCCCGGATGCGGAGCATGAAGGGATTCTCACTCTCCCTGGCGGCGTCGAAGGCGGGGAAGGCTCCGCGCTCGGCGGCCATGTCGGCCGAGGCGTCGTAGTATGCCAGCGCCAGGGCGCGGTGCACCCTCGTGGAGAACTCGGTGGCCTCGGGGGTGCCGTAGCGCAGGCCCAAGGCGGCCAGCATGTCGCCCTCGCCGGTGGTGCCGCAGCCGGTGCGGCGCCCCTGCAGCGTCTTGGAGCGTATCTTCTCCCACAGGTGGAGCTCGGTGGCCTTTACCTCCGCAGTCTCGGGATCGGCCTTCACCTTGTCTATGATGCGGTCTATTTTCTCCATCTCCAGGTCTATCAGGTCGTCCATTAGGCGCTGCGCCTTGCGCACGTGCTGTCCGAACAGGTCAAAATCGAAGCGTGCCTGTGCCGTGAAAGGGTCCCGCACGTAGCTGTACAGGTTTATGGCTATGAGGCGGCAGCTGTCGTAAGGGCAGAGGGGTATCTCTCCGCAAGGATTGGTGGAGATGGTCTCGAAGCCCAGGTCAGCATAGCAGTCGGGCAGGCTCTCGCGCTGTATGGTGTCCCAGAACAGCACCCCAGGCTCGGCGCTCTGCCAGGCGTTGTGCACTATCTTCGTCCACAGGTCGGCGGCGTTTATCTCCTTGCTCACCAGAGGTTCCTCCCCCTCGGCGGGCTTCACGGGCCACGTCTGCAGGTAGGGGGTGCCCTGCACGGCGGCCTGCATGAAAGCGTCGTCTATGCGCACCGACACGTTGGCTCCGGTCACCTTTCCCTCGGTCATCTTCGCGTCTATGAACGCCTCGCTGTCCGGATGCTTGATGCTCACCGAGAGCATCAGGGCCCCCCGGCGTCCGTCCTGCGCCACCTCACGTGTGGAGTTGGAGTAGCGCTCCATGAAGGGAACCAGACCCGTGGAGGTGAGCGCCGAGTTCTTCACGGGGCTTCCCTTGGGGCGTATGTGGCTCAGGTCGTGCCCCACGCCGCCACGGCGCTTCATGAGCTGCACCTGCTCCTCGTCTATCTTGATGATGCCGCCGTAGGAGTCAGGATGCCCTTCCAGGCCGATGACGAAGCAGTTGGATAGCGAGCCCACCTGGTTGTCGTTGCCTATGCCCGCCATGGGGCTGCCTTGGGGCACTATGTAGCGGAAGCGGTCCATCAGGGCGAATATCTCGTCCTCCCCCATGGGGTTCGGGTACTTGGCCTCGATGCGGGCGAACTCGCGCGCCAGGCGCCGGTGCATGTCCGCCGGGGTCTTCTCGTACAGGTGCCCCCAGGAGTCCTTGAGGGCATACTTGTTGGACCACACGCGGGCGGCCAGCTCGTCGCCGCCGAAATACTCCACCGAGGCCCTGAAAGCCTCGTCCGGGGTATATGTCTGTTGAGTTTCTGAAGATGCCATTGAGTAAGTTGGTGATTAGAGGTCGGTTGCCGTCCCATAGCCCAGTGATAGAGGACACGAACGGCATCGCGAAGTTGGAACTTTAAATCCGAAATTCCAAATCCACGGACATATTTTTTACGTCGTCTACGCGTAAAGTTGTCCGCTTTGGAAATATATATCCTTTGTAATCAGGTTATTGCAGATATTATCTTCACCCACGGTTTCCCAAAACAGGTGTCTCGCGTTTTACGGTGTGAGAAAAAATGTCTATATTCGCGCCGCAAATAACCTCTAATCCAAACCACCCTTACACAAACCCATCGAAGACATGTCGACAGACCTCTCGTATTTCAGTTCGCGCCGCACCGTGCGCTCTTTCCGCCCCGATGCACCTGACCCGGCTCTTGTTGCCGAAATCCTGGAACTCGCCATGCGGGCTCCCACTACCGGAGGCATGCAGCTGTACAGCGTTGTCATAACCCGCGACCCCGAAAGGCTGGAGGCCCTGCGTCCGGCCCATTTCAGGCAGCCGGCATCCATGGCGCCCGTGCTCCTTACCGTGTGCGCCGATGTGCGCCGCTTCGAGCAGTGGTGCGAGACCAGCGGGGCCGTGCCCGAGTTCCGCAACATGCAGGGGCTTATGGCCGCCCTGCTCGATGCCGCCCTGCTCGCGCAGCAGATAACCACCGTTGCCGAGATGAAGGGGCTGGGCACATGCTGGCTGGGCACCACCACCTATAACGCGCAGGAGATAGCCGAGGCCCTTGACCTGCCGCAGGGCGTGGTGCCCGTAGGCACCTTGGCCATGGGCTGGCCCGCATCCACGCCTGAACAGTGCGAGAGATTGCCGCTGGAGGCCTGGGTCCATGAGGAGAGATACCCGCACCGCACGGACAGCGAGGTGAAAGCCCTGTACGCCGTCAAGGACGAGTGGCCCGCCAACCGTGGTTTCGTGGCTGAGAACGGCAAGCAGACCCTGGCGCAAGTATTCACCGACGTGCGCTACCCGGCCGCCACCTCCGAGCCATTCTCGCAGAAATTCCTCGACTACCTGCGCTCCGCCGGCTTCCGCCTCTGACCCTTGGAGTCCTATCCTGTCCGCCCTCCCAGGCAGCCGGGTAGGCAACATGCGTATATGCAACCCCTCCAGGGTTGTGCATTAGACACCATTGTCCCCACGAAGGCGCTTCGCGCCATATCGTGGGGCTTGAGGTAGTGGATTCGCGGAGCGAATCATGAATGAGATGGAACCGTCCGGTGTATGCGCATGCGCGGATATAAGAAGCGAGTATAGCATGGATATGCCCTTATGTACGGCCGTGCGTGGTACGTATGAAGCAGATACGGGGATAAGCCCTTATGTGCGGCCATGTGGGTATAACGGCCGTGCAGGAGTGTGCGTGCGTTGATATTTTCGGATTACGTAGCGTGGTGACCCGGAGATTCGCGGAGCGAATCGCTGAGGGCAGGTAATCTCCGGCTAATGCGCACATGCGGACGTATGGGTTGCGTGCGTGGTGTTGTTTCAATATGCCGAAGACGCTTCCCTGCAATCAGCCTGGTCCTGCCACACCCTGAGGGATCATGCTTGGTCATCGTGGCGTGGCCCGGTCGAATATGCAACCTCCGGAGCTTGTCAGCCGTTGTCGGGCACGCGGCGCAGGGTCATCACTTTCTGGCCGTGCGCGTCGAGCAGGTCCACAGTCTGTGCGTTCACGGGTCGTGCGGTGGTCACCTCCTCCAGGGCCACAAGCAGCTCCGTCTCCAGCTCTATGTCCGGACACATCATGCGGGTGGTGGCCATGTTGGTGAATGTCACGGCCCCGGCCTCCAGCATGTCCGGTATCAGGGTGCCGTTCAGGATGTTGCAGCCGGTGTTGCCATGGATTTTCTGCTCCTCCACGTCAATGACGAGCTTGATGTCGGGATTGTCCACGGCCTTTCCGCCCAGCGAGGCGAGTGTCCAGGTGCCGTTCAGGAAATCATAATCCTGGTGTGCGAGGGTCATGAGCGGTTGGCCGGTGGCTGAGAGCAGCGTCACCTTATACAAGAGGTTCTCGCGGCTCCAGGTATAACGTGCGGTGCGCTCCAGCGCCAGGTTTATCGCTGTCTCCGAGAGGTCTTCGCCGGCGCAATAGCGCATGGTGGAGGCCATCTGCGAGAAAGAGAGCGTGGAGTCCGCCGGGTTGGCCGTATAGCTGCCGTTGAGGGTGTTGCAGCCGTTGTTTCCGTAGACGCGGCGGGTGGCGGTGTCGAATTTCAGGAATGGGGGTTCCTCACCCTTGGCCTTCTTGCCGCCCACCTCGGCTATGGCCCACCAGCCGCCTATCTCGCCTCGCTCCAGGGCCTGGGAGCGATAGGTCTCGCCCGTGCCGGAGGCGGGAGCCACCGTCTCGCGGTCCGAGGGGAGGCCCGCCTCGGTCTTCACGTTCTTTTGCAGCAGGTCGCAGCTTGCCAGCGGCAGCGCCAGCAGGGCGCATGCCAGTATGCCAAATGAGTTGTTCTTCTTCATAGTTCGGGTCATGTTTATGGTATTGAAATTATGAGTCATGAATCGTGCAAAGGTTTAATCGCCCCAGTGGCGGCGTTCCGGCCATCGGGTAGGGCGGAAGAGCAGGCGCAGGGATGTGGAGTACGTTATGTAGTTCCAGCACCAGGTTATGAACACCGTGAGCTTGTTGCGCATGCCCAGGATGGAGATGAGGTGTATGCCCATCCAGGCCCACCAGGCGAGCCTGCCGCTGATGAACCGTCCCTTGAGGTTCACTACCGCGCGGTTCTTGCCCACGGTGGCCATGCTTCCCTTGTCCTTGTAGATGAAGGGGCGGGCAGGCTTCCTGCCGTTCAGGTTGTGTGCCAGCGTGCGCGCCATCTGTATGGCCACCTGCGCCACCTGCGGATGCCCCTTGGGCGCCTCCGGGGTCTGGCACAGCGCTATGTCACCTATGGCATACACGTCCGGTACCCCCTTGACGGCGAGCATAGGGTCTGTAAGTATACGTCCGCCGTGACCCACGGCCTCGGCGGGGAATCCCGGCATTGGCTCGCCCGTGACCCCGGCAGTCCAGATCAGGGTCTCCCAGTATTCCCGCGAACCGTCGGCGAAGGTCACCGTCTTGTCCCGGTAGTCCTTCACCACCGCTCCCAGGCGCACCTCCACCATCAGGCTCTTCAGGTAGTCGGCGGCCTTCTGTCCGGCTCGGGGGTCCATCGCTCCCAGCAGGCTCCCGCTTCCCTCCACCAGCACTATGCGCACGTCCTCCGGGTCAAGCTCCGGGTACTCGCGCGGCACTATCTCCTTTTTCATCTCGCCCAGCGCCCCTGCTATCTCCACGCCGCTGGGGCCTCCGCCCACCACCAGGAAGCTCAGCAGCTCGCGCCGCCGCGCCGGGTCCTTGCAGATGGCTCCCCGTTCCAGTCGGTCCAGTATCTCGTCACGGGTATGGGACGCCTCGGCTATCGTCTTTATGCCGAACACGCTGCGGGGCAGCGACTCCATGCCGAAGAAATTGTTGGTGGTGCCGGCGGCTATCACCAGCTTGTCGTAGGGTATGGTCTCGTAGCTCGTGGTCACGGTGCGCGCCTCCACGTCTATCTCCTTGACATGCCCCATGTGGTAGGAGATGCCCTTGCCGTGGCGCTTGAACTCGCGGCGCAGCGGGAAGGCTATGGAGCTGGCGTCCAGACCTGAGGAGGCCACCTGGTAGAACAGCGGCGGGAAGCCGTGGAAATTGTTGCGGTCCACCACCTTCACCTCGAAGCGGCGATCCAGCCGCTTGGCCAGGTTCAGGCCGGCGAAGCCGCCACCTATTATCACTATGCGTTGCCTTGGTTCCATCTTGTCCGGGTTGCGTACGTTACTCTGAGTATGTTTACTTTTAAACCGCGTTAACAATTATGTGTGTGAATGAAATCGCTTCAAATCAATGTTGAGGTCTTTTTTGGCTGCTTCCGCCAAGTCTCATCGGTCGCATAGCCCGCTATGCTCCTTCTTCGACTCGCGCAATCAGCTCAAAAAATACTCTCAACCTTAATTTGATTTAAAAGTAAACATACTCTACAGGAATAACGGCTCCGCTCCCCATAAGTTCAGGGCGGGCGCCTCCCTGAAAGGAAACGTCCGCCCGTGCGTGTACGTGTGTCCGCCCTGATGTCGGATCGTGGATGCTGTTTAGATGCTACTTGATAAGAAGCCCTCTCAGATTTTGACGTATGTGTCCCACCACTGCTGCTCCTCGGACTTGTCCACCGGCACGAGGGTCACGCGCCTGTAGGCAATCTCGCCCTTGGCGCTCTCACGCAGGTCCGAGTCGCGTATCACCATGCGGTCTGCGCTCAGGGACTCCACCGTCAGGGTGAACGCCGCCGCATCGTTACCCTTGGGGGCAAAGGTGATCGCGCCTGTCTGCTCGTCATACTCGTAGGAATAGTCGTAACGGCACGCCCGCTGCTCGCCGGGGCCGAAGAACTGGAACTGGAAGCGGGATGCCTCCCCTCCGGTGAAATGGTAGGAGTTCTGATAGCCGCTGCCGCTCACAGGCTCCAGGTCATCGGCGGTCAGCGTCTGTCCGTCGGTGGTGACCCAGACGGTCTCCTCCTGTGCGGAGGGAGTCCATATCTTGTTCTCGGCGGTTGCCTGGAACTCCGATACCTTGGGCACGTCATTGTCAGGACTGTTGTTCACTGGTTCATCGTCAGAGCTGCACGACACGAAGGCACATGTCGCAAGCATCGTCAATAGGGAATAAATCGCGGTTCTCATGATAACAGTTTTTTTGATGTGCCGCAAATTTAATAAATCATTTTGAAATTTCAAAATGTTTTACTGTTTTTTTGAAAAAGTTTTGCTCAACTTTGCGCAATTGGTTTTTAGATATTGTTATGTTGTTGCTAATCAATGGTTTGCCTAATGAGTGCATCCCCTTTTAAAAAATGTCTTTCGCGGATTCAGGCGGTGGTTCGGCTCAGCAGGGCGTGCAGGCGGTGGGTGAACTGGTAGTTCTTCAGCCCCCAGGAAGGCGCGGCGAGCAGCGCGGGAGGGCATTGCGCCGTGAAGCGCTCTATGGCCACGGCGCGGGGCACCGTCCGCACGAGTTCCACGCACAGCTCCAGGTATTCCTCGGCGCTGAATGTGCTTACGGGTGGGAAACCGGTGTATTTCTCAGGCAACGGTTCGCCGCGCTGCTGTGCTTCCCAGATGCTGTGGAGGGGAGTGCCGCGCACCACCTGCAGCTGATGGAACTTTATGCTGTCGATGCCTGCCTCGCACACCCCCCGCACGCTCCGGAGCATCGTGTCGCGGTCCTCTCCCGGCAGACCCATTATCATGTGCGCCCCGGTATGGAGCCCGGCCTGGGCCGTGGCCTTGATGGTGTGTAGGGCGCACTCGGAGTCATGCCCACGGTTTATGAGCCGCAGGGTGGGGTCGTGCAGGCTCTCCACCCCGTACTCCACCATCACGGGCATGCGCGTGGCGTTCACCCCGGCCAAATACTCCAACAGGGCGGGGGGCATGCAGTCGGGGCGGGTGCCTATCACCATCCCGGCCACGCCTTCCTGCGCCATCGCCTCCTCGTAGGCCTTCAGCAGTTCGTCAAGCGGGGCATGCGTGGAGGTGTACGCCTGGAAATAGGCCAGGTAGCGCATGTGGGGGTATTTGCGGGCGAAGAAGCGCCTCCCGGCCTCTATCTGCGCGGCCACCGACCCGGCGGTATGGCAGTAGGAGGGGGAGAAGGCGGCGTTGTTGCAATATATGCAGCCGCCATGCCCCAGGGTGCCGTCGCGGTTGGGGCATCCGTGCCCGGCGTCGATGCTTATCTTCTGTACCTTCATGCCCGGGAAGATTCTCCCAAGCAGCTCCCCGTATTCGGTGTAGAAACGCCCCATCTCTGGCTTATGGTTGTTTCATTTTTTTGTTTTTGAGCGAATACCGGCAGATTTCCCTCCCTTCATAGTCGTAAAGTATGATTACGTCATAGCGCCCTCCTTCCGAGTAATATTCATGCGTGTTGCCCACGGCAAAGCCGGACTCGAAGGTAAAGCCGATCACACCATCCGACACCGGTATCCCGACAATTGATTTCCTGTCCAGGTCTATGAGATATGTGACTGTGAATGTAAAGGACGGAGAGGAGCCGTTGACTATAAGCCTGGAGTCTGCGTAGGGAAAGAATTTGGCCTCGTAGACATCGGGAATCTTCACCGAGTCAAGCGGCGTGAACTCCGTGTAGTCATACTGGTATTTCTGTGTCTCCTTGTCCGTGGTGAAGAGTTTGTCGACGCTGCCGGTGCGCAGGTCTTCGACCCATACTGATGACACTGGCAGGTCCCACTCATCTGCGGCGGCCTTCTCCTCGTTGATGTATACCTTGTACAGGAGGTTGTCCGCAGCAAGCTTTGCTGTAGCCGGTAATTGGGCAAGGCAGGCGGTGGCGCATGATGTAAGGAAAATGAGGGTGACCGGTCTGTTCATTGTCAATGTGTTGTATTGTCTGTTTATAAGGTTATGCGGTCGGCTTGGCGCCGCAACAGGGCGTCGAGCAGGGTCAGGGCCGCCATGGCCTCCACCACCGGCACGGCACGCGGCACCACGCACACGTCGTGTCTGCCCCGCATGTCGAGGCTTACCGCCTGGCCGGCTGTATTCACCGTGGGCACCTCGCGCATCATGGTGGGCGCAGGCTTGAAGGTCACGCGCATCGTTATCGGCTCTCCGTTGGATATGCCCCCCTGTATGCCCCCGCTGTGGTTGGTGGCGGTATGCACGGGCTTGCCCGGCAAAAAGTAGTCCGCCACCTCGCTGCCCCGCGCCGAGGCGAAGGCCGTCCCGTCGCCGTACTCGAAGGCCTTGGCGGCGGGTATGCTCATCATGGCGGCCGCCAGGCGTGCCTGAAGTTTGCCGAACAGTGGCTCGCCCAGGCCGGGCGGCAGGCCCGTCGCCACGCAGCTCACCGCGCCTCCCAGGGTATCTCCCTCGCGGCGCGCCTCATCGAGGATGGAGGCATACGCCTCCTCGCTGCCCTCGGACACACGTCCTATCTGCGTTACACGCGCCTTGACTGATATGCCGTGCGCCTCCAGCACCTGCGAGGCTATGGCTCCGGCGGCCACGCGGCAAGCCGTCTCGCGAGCCGACGCCCTGCCTCCCCCGCGATGGTCGCGTATGCCGTATTTTGCCTCATACGTGTAGTCAGCATGCCCCGGGCGCCAGGCCGTGCGCAGGGCCTCGTAGTCGGCGGGGCGAGCGTCGGTGTTGGGAATCAGGAATCCTATGGGAGTGCCCAGCGTCACGCCGTCTAACAGTCCCGAGAGCAGCTGCACACGGTCATTCTCCCTGCGTTGCGATACCTGCGCCGAGGTGCCGGGGCGGCGCCTGTCCAGCGCCTGCTGCACCTTCTCCGGGTCTATGGCGTACCCTGCGGGCACACCGTCCAGCACGCCGCCGATGGCCGGGCCGTGGCTTTCTCCGAAAGTGGTGAGCCTTAGTATCTCGCCTATGCTATTCATCGTCGCAGCAGATGTCGGCGGGGATGGCTCCTATGTGGTCTATGAGTTGCCGGGGGCTCACGCACAGCTGGAGGCCGCGCACCCCGGCGGACACGTAAAACTCGTCAAGGTCAAGGGCCTCCCGCTGCACGAAGGTGGGGAAAGCCTTCTTCATGCCCAGCGGCGAGCACCCCCCGCGTATGTAGCCGGTCACTGGCAGCAGCTCCTTCATGTGTATCATCTCCGCCTTCTTGTTGCCGCTGGCCTTGGCCGCCTTTTTCAGGTCTACCTCACGGTTGCCGGGCACCACGCACACGAAATAGCCTGTGGTGTTGCCATGCAGCACCAGGGTCTTGTACACGCAGTTTATATCCTCGCCAAGCTCGCGGGCCACATGGTCCGCCGCCAGGTTGTTCGGGTCTACGGTATAGGGCACCAGCCTGTAAGGTATCTTCGCGCGGTCCAGCAGCCGCGCCGCGTTTGTCTTCTGAACTCCTGCCATGTCGTGTGGTGTTTTCTTTATTTGAGTCGGACCTGTCGGACGGGTCGGGCCTGTCTGACTTGTCCCACCCGTCCGTCTCCTCGCTATCTGTCCATGGTCACGAGCAGCTCCTCGTTGGTGCGCGTCATCTCCATGCGCTTCTTGATGAACTCCATGGCCTCCAGCGAGGTCATGTCGCTCAGGTAGTTGCGCAGTATCCACATGCGGTTAAGTATCTCTTGGTTGAGCAGCAGGTCCTCGCGTCGGGTGGAGGAGGAGATGATGTCCACAGCCGGGAAGATGCGCTTGTTGGAGAGCTTGCGGTCCAGCTGCAGCTCCATGTTGCCCGTGCCCTTGAACTCCTCGAATATCACCTCGTCCATCTTGGAGGATGTCTCCGTCAGGGCCGTGGCTATGATGGTCAGCGAGCCGCCGTTCTCTATGTTGCGGGCCGCTCCGAAGAAGCGCTTGGGCTTCTGGAGGGCGTTTGCGTCCACGCCGCCCGAGAGTATCTTGCCGCTCGCAGGCGACACGGTGTTGTAGGCCCTGGCCAGGCGAGTTATGGAGTCAAGCATTATCACCACGTCGTGGCCGCTCTCCACCAGGCGCTTGGCCTTCTCCAGCACTATGCCCGCTATCTTCACGTGGCGCTCCGCAGGCT
>URZM01000016.1 GCA_900552315.1 uncultured Bacteroidales bacterium
ATGAATTTTTCGATAGTGGTGAGAACCGCTGCTTTCTCGAGTCCCGTGCTGCGAGAAATTTCATTTACAATGTCAGCTTTAGTCATCTTGTAATGTATGATTTTATAAAATTAAACGCATTTTCGTTCCGGTTTGCTTCAGGGCAAACCGCGATTGCTCAAATTGCAGTGCAAATTTCGCAAAAAAAATTGAAATAGACGCTATAAAACTCTAAAAATCTGAGTCTCAGACCTGATTTTTTGCGGTCCCATACCGAGTGACGCGTTTTGTCGCGGTATGACGGCATCGGACAGGCTGCCGGGAGACCGTATAGATGCGCTGCACGCGGAAGCATCCCGTGTGGGAGATTTCCGCGTGCAGCGCATCGGTCATTCAAGCCGATTCATATATTAATAATAGTGTGGAATCGCAGGCGCGTGTGGCCCGGTCTGTTCATTCTGTGATTATACGTCGGCCGCCAACGTAGCGGTTCTTGTAATAACCTTCAATCTCGCTGATGCGCACGCCTTTTATACTTGCGTGTATGAATGTTACCTTGCCGGTGTTTTTGTCATTGTTCATGACTATCCCCACGTGTCCCACTGCGTTTCCGCTGCTGCGGCTTGTGAAGAACACGAGGTCTCCTTTGCGAAGGTCTTCGCGGGACACTGCCACGCCTTCGGTGTATTGCATGCGTGACGCCGGAGAGATCTTATAGCCGAACTGTTTGTAGACGTAGCTTGAGAAGCCGGAGCAGTCGAAGGCGTTGGGACCTTTTGCTCCATGCACATAGCGTTTGCCGATATGCTTCTGGGCTTCTTTGAGCAGGTCGTCAATCATTGCGCTGGATTCAGAGCTTAGTCCTGCTGCCTCCTCGCGGGCAAACACCTCGTCATTGATGTGGTGCTTGATGCGGGCGCGGTCGGCGGGGGTGGTGGCTTTTGCTATGTGCGTCTTGTGCTGCTGGTGAGCCTGTTGGTGGGCGTTGTTGCGGGTCTGGGCCAAGGCTCCTGAGGCTCCGAAGAGCGTAATCGCCAGGGACAATATTATTTTCTTGCTGTTGAGGGTCATCAATATCAGGGCTAATTGTAAGTGTCCTGGAAAGCTTGGAATGTTGATACAGGAAAGTATCGCAAAAGTGCGTCGGTCGACGCGGTGCTTTGACACTTGTTTCGTTTTCGCTTGCAAAATTACGAAATCCTTTTTTACTGACCAAATCTTTAAGTGGTCATAATCAAGATTTTAACTCATTTTAGCTTTTTGCACACACGTGCTTCGCTTGTGCAAGACGCGTTTTTGCTGCCTCTAAGGGAGCGGGTCAGAGGATGGCATTGCACATTCTTCCCAAGAACGTGCAGCCCCGTTTGCGCATTGCGCCCCGATATGTGCAAACATCATTGCGCACGGGCATGTAAAATGTGCAAAAAACCGGGGGCGTAGCGAAATCAGGGTGCCCGTTTGAAATTTTTTCATTAATTTTGCGGATAATATTTGTTAACAATTGAATTCGATTATGTCCACGAACAGATATGACATGCGTGGTGTCTCAGCCACCAAGGAGGATGTGCATGCCGCCATAAAGAATGTAGATAAGGGTGTTTTCCCCGGCGCTTTCTGCAAGATCGTGCCTGACGTGATGGGGGGCGACCCGGATTATTGCAACATCATGCACGCTGACGGAGCCGGCACCAAATCCTCGCTCGCGTACGCCTATTGGAAAGAGACGGGTGACTTGTCTGTATGGAAGGGGATAGCCCAGGACGCCCTCATAATGAACATCGATGACTTGCTGTGTGTGGGAGCGACGGACAACATATTGCTCTCTTCCACCATAGGGCGCAACAAGATGCTGATACCGGGTGAGGTGATAGCGGCCATAATCAACGGTACGGAAGAGCTTCTCGCGGATTTGCGCAGGCATGGCGTCAACATAACGAGCACAGGGGGCGAGACGGCCGATGTCGGCGACCTCGTGCGCACCATCATAGTGGACTCGACCGTCACTTGCCGCATGAGACGTGCCGATGTGGTGGACAATGACAACATACGGGAGGGTGATGTCATAGTGGGTCTTTCTTCCTATGGTCAGGCCACCTACGAGACGGAGTACAACGGCGGCATGGGCAGCAACGGACTTACAAGCGCCCGTCATGACGTGTTCGCGAAATATCTGCTGGAGAAATATCCGCAGACATGTGACCCGGCGGTGCCGGATGAGCTGAAGTATTCCGGCTCTCGTCATCTTACTGACGCGGTGGAAGGCTCGCCGCTGGACGCCGGCAGGCTGGTGTTGTCACCCACAAGGACTTATGCCCCGGTAATCAAGGTGGTGCTCGATGAGTTGCGCCATCAGATTCATGGCATGATACATTGCTCCGGCGGTGCGCAGACCAAGATACTCCATTTCCTAAAGGAGGGACTGCATGTGGTCAAGGACAATCTTTTCCCGATATCCCCGCTCTTCAGGATGATACAGGAGGAGAGCGGTACGGATTGGAAAGAGATGTACAAGGTGTTCAACATGGGACACCGGTTCGAGATATATCTGCCTGCCGAGTATGCGGATAGAGTTATCGCCATTTCGGAGAGTTTCAACATACCGGCCCGGATTGTGGGTCGTGTAGAGAAAGCCGGTGAAGGCGGAAAGCATTTGACCATCGCTACGGAAAAGGGCCGGTTCGAGTATCAGGGCTGACCTCCTGGGTGATAAAAATCAGAGGGTTTGTACGCGGCGCGGTGTAATATGTCCGTATATGTGTTTGCCATTCTTGTGGCGAGCATGCTGTGCTCATGTTCGGGAGGACGGCAGAAGTCGGCTGCGGACACGGCACGTGTCACGCCTTCCGCGTCGGAGTATGTGCTTCCGGACACTCTCAGAGTCGGCACTCTTTACAGCCCGGACTCTTATTTCATATATAAGGACGAGCCCATGGGTTACGAGTATGAGCTTGTGTCTCAGTTCGCGTCCGACCACGGTGTGCCGGTAAAGATGGTGGTGGCCGGCAATTTCCACGACATGATGACCCAGCTTATGAACGGGGAGACGGATGTCGTGGCGTATGACGTGCCGTCCACGGCCGAATATAATAAGCAGGTGCTCCATTGCGGACTGAGCAACGAGACCCACCAGGTGCTTGTGCAGCCTTTGGTGAATGGCCGGCCGGAGATTACAGACGTGACACAGCTGCCGGGCAAGCAGGTGTATGTGGAGAACGAGTCCAAATACCTGTACCGGCTGCGCAACCTCGACGCGGAGGTAGGGGGAGGTATCGATATACGGATAGCGGAGCAGGACAGTCTCGTGACAGAGGACCTCATAGAGATGGTGGCTACGGGTAAGATACCGTATACGGTCATAGATTCTGACATAGCCAATTTCTCAAGCGGTTATTATGAGGACATCGATGTCTCATTGCCTGTGAGTATGCAGCAGCGAGGCTCTTGGGCCGTGAGAAAGGGAAACACCGGTCTTGCCTCGCTGATAGATGAGTGGGCAGGGAAAGTGAGTACGGACGATGCCTCAATACGGCTTTATCGCCGATATTTCGAGGAAAGCAAACGAATGCCGGCCATGAGTTTCGCCGCCTCGGGCATAGCACTGAGGAGTGATGGAAGCATCTCCCCGTATGACGGCATATTCCGTAAATATGCGGGAGAGGTTGACTGGGACTGGCGGATACTGGCGGCGCAGGCATATATAGAGAGCGGTTTCGACGTGAACCAGGTCTCATGGGCGGGGGCCAGGGGGCTTATGCAGCTTATGCCGAAAACCGCTGCCGCGCAGGGGTGTCCCGAAGGCATGATAACCGACCCGGAAATGAATGTCAGGGCTGCCGTGAACTGCATAAAGGCCCTTGACCGTTCTTTGAAGACCAAGGTCCCCGACAGGTCCGAGCGTATGAAATTTGTCCTTGCGGCATACAATTCGGGCTTGGCGCACATTCAGGACGCCATAGCCCTGGCCGGTAAATATGGTATGGACCCGGCTGTCTGGGACGGGAACGTGCGACAGGCGCTCATGATGAAATCCAGACCCGAGTATTACAATGACCCTGTGGTCAAATACGGTTTCTTCCGGGCTTCGCAGACGGTGGAATACGTGGACAAGGTGCTTGACACGTTCGCCCGTTATAAGAGTCTTAAAAACAACTGATAATTAAAATATTACAAGTTTAAAAGCAAAGATTATGAAAAAGACGCATCTCACGGTAGCAGCAGTGCTTTCACTCGCAGGCTGCTTCATGTTCTCATCCTGCATCGGGCAGTTCGCCCTTACCAACAAGGTGCTGACCTGGAATGATTCCGTTGGCAACAAGTTCGTGAACGAGCTGGTGTTCGTGGCCTTCTGGATCTTGCCCGTCTATGAGGTCACCTCCATTGCCGATCTTCTTGTGATAAACGCGATAGAGTTCTGGAGCGGCACGAATCCCATCGCCAAAGGCACGAAAGTCATAGATACCGACAATGGCCGTTATCTCGTGAAATGTGACGGCAAGGGCTACGATGTGGAGTGCGAGTCCACAGGTGAGTCAGTGCGCCTCGATTTCATAGAGGATGAGCAGACCTGGGCAGTGAACGTTGACGGGGAGCTGTACCCGTTCATGACTTTCGTGGACGACAACCATGTCAAGATGGTCACGCCCCAGGGAGATTTCCAGACAGTGGAGCTCAGCACCCAGGGTGTGATGGCATACACCCAAAACGCCGCCCAGCCCGCATTGGCGGCCAAGTGAACAGATAGAATAAACAAAATGCGGACAGGCAGGCATCCGTGAGGTCCTGCCTGCCCATACAAACCGTTTTTGTCAGAAACACATGAAAGGGACTATCATCAAACTGTGCGTTGCGGCCATGATGCTCACGGCTGCCCAGACAGCGCTGTCAGACACCTCCTATCTGCCTGTGGTGCAGAAGAATGGCGAGAATTGCTATTATTATTCAGCGGAGAAAGGGGAGAGTGTCTACGGTATCGTAAATAAATTCGGTTGGGATACCGACACGTTCATGCGTTATAACCCGGATGCCTCCGACCTTAAAGGGGGACAGGTGGTGTACTACCCGTGTGTCACTGACAAAGACTCCCCCGCTCCAGGGAGACCCGAGGAATCCTCTGTGGCTGCCGAGAAGCTGCCTGCCCGAGGGAATATCCCTGAGATTTCGGTCTCAGAGCTGGCCAAAGCGACTGCCACGGCCCGGACAGGCTCCGCCACTGTGGCCAAGGATGTGAGTCCGGAAAAATACAAGGTGCGGACAGGTGACACATTCGCAAGCATCACAAAAGCCCAGCGTACAGGCATCAAGGCACTGTTCAGGGGCAATCCGGGCCTCACGCCCGAGAACCTGGAACCCGGAGTGGAGGTGATGGTGTTTCCCGGCACGGACATGGAAAACGCCGCGTACCGCAACGTGACAGAACAGGTTCGATCCGGCCAGAAGAAATACAAGGTGAAGCAGAAAGACACCTGGCAGTCCATAGCCCGCAAGAACCATATCGACACTCTTCAGCTCAAGGACGCCAATCCGGAGGTGAAGATCCTTCAAAAAGGCACACGCATAGTGATACCGCATTTCAAGGATACGGTTGTGAACAGGCTTATGCCCGTGGAGGATATCAGAGTCAACACGCCTGCCGGGCTTTCAGAAATATACAGGGAGGCACGCACGAGGCTGGACAGGAACGGTGTAGCCAAAGACTCCGGCACGCTTGACGTGACGGTGTTGGTGAGCTGTGACGACTCCAACGGACGGCGTAGAGACTTGGAGTTCCTGCGCGGGTTCATGCTTGCCCTTGATGGGCGTAAGCCCTCAGACTCCTCCGTGAAGCTCAAGGGAGTGGACATTGCCGACTACGGCTCGCTGACGCGTGCCTTAAAATCAGGCGATTTCGACGATGTGGATGTGATCACATGCTCCGTAGACAGGGATTTCCCGGAGGAGCTTGTAAGTTTCTGCAAGGAGAGGGGCATCATGCTTGTCAATGTGTTTGACGCGAAGACGGACATCTCCTCTGCATTGGCCACGGGAGTTCAGCTGCTGCCGCCGTCGTCCTACTTTTATGACCGCGCGTCCGATTTCCTGACCAGGGTGATGAGCGACCGCACTTTCATCTTCGTGGACTATGACAGCTCCGACGACGATAACATGAGCGGCGCCATGATGCAGCGGCTTCAGGACAGCGGAATCAAGAAGATAGTTACTCTTGCCGACGCCGATGCCTTGGCGGCCTACAGTTTCAATCCGGCTTCCAGCTACACCGTGATTTCAGACGCAGGCACCAAGGACAACATCAGCAAGACGCTGGGCACCCTGGAGGAGATAGTGGACAAGTACCCTAACATGCCTCTCAGCATAGTGGGACGTCCCAACTGGATGGTGTATTCCACGTCGCTCGAGAAGCTTTTCAGAAAGCTTGACACCTATATTCCGTCTCGTTTCCTGTTTGACGACGACTCGCAGCAGAGCAAGGATTTCACAAGCAAGTACAAGTCATTCTTCAAGAGCGCCCCTCTTCGCTCTATGCCGATGTATTCTGTCATGGGATATGATGTCGCCACCTATTTTGTGGACCAGTATCTCAAGACCGGTGGAGACTTGAACTATGCGGAGCCAGCCGAGGGTATGCTCCAGCTTGATTTCAGGCTTGACCGCCCGGAGGTGTGGGAGGGCTTCATGAACCGCCGTGTCTATCTGCTGCATTTCACACCTTTCGCCACAACCGACAAAATAAGTCTCTGACACTCGCATGGCACGCATCCCGTTCAAACACCTCTGCATGGTCGTCGCGGCACTGGCAGCCGCCATGTTTCCTGCCAAGGCGCAAAGCAGCCACTATGAGGGGAACATCTTCATAGGCGCGAAGGGTGGTCTCACAGTCTCGCGCACATTCTTTAATCCGTCTGTTCCCCAGGGCATGAAGCTTGGAGGCATGGCAGGTGTCATGTTCCGGTACATAGAGGAGAATCATTTCGGACTCATAGCCGAATTGAATTTCGAGCAGAGAGGCTGGAAGGAGAGCTTCGAGGAAACGGATTTCAGGTACAGCCGCACTCTCAACTATCTGCAGATTCCGGTCTTGGCGCATATCTATTTCGGCTCGCCGCGTGCGCATTTCTTCATTAATGCCGGTCCGGAGATAGGCTTCATGATGGGGGAGAGCACATCTTCCAATTTCGATCCGGAGCAGATACAGACCATTCCCGGTTTCCCCCTTCACGGACGCCAGGTGGACGAGCTGACACTCTCGGCCGAGCCGAAGGTCGATTTCGGCATTTCGGGGGGACTCGGTGTGGAGTTGTTCACAAACGGCAAAGGGTCCTTGGTGATAGAGGGACGCTTCTATTACGGACTTGGCAACACGGTGAAATGTGGCCGTACGCAGACCTTTTCCTCGGCTAACGCCATGTCGATCATGGCCAGCGTAGGTTATTGGTTCCAGCTTAGATAGGGACTGGGCGGAGGCCTGGTTCCCGAAGGGTAAGGCATTGTTCTAAAAGGCGGATTTTTTCGTTGACTAATACGGAAAAAGCCGCCTTTAACCTTTTTTTGCCCTTTGGCTATAATATGTTATAGAACATTTTTTGTAACTTTGCGGAGAATTTTCCCTTACTATAAAGAAACGCGTATTCCAATCTGAGTTCCTGTTCGGGAAAGCGTTTGGATCCCCTTGTGGGGAGAAAAGGCGCAATCGTAAGTTACACAGCAAATTAAAAACAGCTACAATAGAAATTATGAAAACATCCGTATTACTCAAGTATGCCGCAGCGCTTTGCATAGGCACGGTCAGCGTGTGCTCATGCGGCAAGAAGCAGGATGACAAGGCTGCCGCGCAGCAGCAACAGCAAGTGCCTGAACTGGCGGTGATTACCGCTATGCCAGACACCTTGACCCTGTTCACATCGTATCCGGCCACACTCCATGGTTCCAACGACGTTGAAATCCGTCCTCAGATTTCCGGGTTCCTTACCCATGTGCATGTGAGCGAAGGTCAGCGTGTTGTTGCCGGCCAGGTCTTGTTCACCATAGACCAGGTGTCGCTTCAGGCGGCCGTCGACGCCGCCCAGAGCCAGATACTGCAGGCAGAGGCCGCCGTGAAGGTGGCGGAAGCCAACGTCAATACGGCGCAGACCAATGTCAACAACAACAAGCTGCTTGTAGACCAGAACATCATAAGCAAGTCTGCGTATCAGACCACGGTCGACGGGCTCAACGCAGCCAAGGCGCAGCTTAACCAGGCTCGCGCAACTGTAGCCGCCGCCCGCGCCAACCTGACCTCTGCCCAGAAGAACCTGTCGTACTCGGTGGTTCGTGCGCCTGAGAGCGGCATTATAGGCACCATAGATTTCAAGGAGGGCGCCTTGGTGTCGCCATCCACATTGCTGACAGTGCTTTCTGGTTCAAACGACATAGAGGCATATTTCTCGTTCACCGAGCAGGAGCTTCTCGCCTTCACCGGCGCTTCGGGCAGCGTGTCGAATGCTTTGGCCAAGATGCCAGCCGTGTCGCTGGAGCTTGCCAACGGAGAGGTATATCCGCTGCAAGGCCGCATCATCTCTGTGAGCGGAGTGCTGAATTCCGCCACCGGAAGCGCTACGGCCAAGGCTTCGTTTCCCAATCCCGACGGGCTGCTCCATAGCGGCAACTCGGCGCAGGTGCTGATTCCGCAGCATTACACGGATGTAATAACTATCCCGCAGAGCGCCACTTTCGAGATACAGGGCCTCAAGTACGCCTTTGTGGTCGACGAGGCCGGCAAGCTGGTCCAGACCCCCATCCAGGTGTCGGACCAGAGCGATGGCAAGACCTATATCGTGACAAGCGGAATCGAGAATGGCCAGACTGTACTGGTGGAAGGTGTGGGCATGACCGCAAAGGATGGCATGACCATCAAGCCGAAGGCCGGAGCAGCCGCTCAGGCTCCCGCAGGCCGGTGATTTTTTTGAATCGGATTCAAGTAACTACAGAATATGAAACTGGATAACTTTATCAATCGTCCGGTGCTCTCGACCGTGATTTCGGTGTTTATCGTGATTCTCGGTCTTCTGGGTCTGATCGGCCTGCCTATAGAGCAGTATCCGGATATCGCGCCCCCGACCATACGCGTGAGCACCACTTACACGGGAGCTGACGCCCAAACCGTGCTCAATTCCGTAATCGCACCTATAGAGGAGCAGATAAACGGTGCCGAGAACATGGACTATATGACCTCGCAGGCCACCAACAACGGCGCGGCCGAGATTACCGTATATTTCAAGCAAGGCATGGACCCGGACATGGCTGCCGTGGATGTGCAGAACCGCGTGGCCAAGGCCGCCAGCTTCCTGCCCTCGGAGGTGAACCAGGTAGGCGTAATCACCCAGAAGCGCCAGACCTCCATGCTTATGGTGATTTCGCTCGTGGACGAGACCGACACGTATGACGCAGAGTTCCTGGACAACTATATGGCTATCAACATCATCCCGCAGATCAAGCGTGTGAGCGGCGTTGGCGACGCCATGTCCTTCGGCGCTGATTACTCTATGCGCATATGGCTTAAGCCGGAGGTGATGGCCCAGTACAATCTGATGCCGGGCGATGTCACGGCGGCCTTGGCCGAGCAGAACCTCGAGGCGGCCCCGGGCCAGTTCGGCGAGCAGGGCGACCAGAGTTTCCAATATGTGATGAAATACAAGGGACGCCTTGAGGATGTCAAGGAGTTCGAGGACATCATAATCCGCGCCACTCCCGACGGCCAGATACTCCGACTCGGGGATGTGGCCAAGGTGGAGCTGGGCCGACTCACATACGGTTTCGCCAACAAGTCCAACGGACACCTTGGCTCGGCAGCCATTGTCTACCAGAGCGCAGGCTCGAACGCGACTGCCGTAATCGAGGACGTGGAGAAGCTGCTCAAGGAGTCGGAGAAGGACCTGCCCAAGGGTCTGAAGCTCGATACGGTGATGAGTGTCAACGACTTCCTCTTCGCCTCTATACATGAGGTGGTGAAGACCCTTATCGAGGCATTCGTCCTCGTGTTCCTCGTGGTGTTCATCTTCCTTGGGGATTTCCGCTCCACCCTTATACCTATGATTGCCATCCCTGTGGCATTGATAGGTACATTCGGCCTCCTGTATCTGTTCGGATTCTCCCTTAACCTTCTGACCCTCTCCGCGCTGGTGCTCGCCATAGCCATTGTGGTGGACGACGCGATAGTGGTGGTGGAGGCGGTGCACGCCAAGCTTGACCAAGGCTACAATAGCGCGCGCAAAGCCTCTATCGACGCCATGGGCGAGATAGCCTCCGCCCTTATCTCCATCACGTTGGTCATGATGCTCGTGTTTATCCCGGTGTCGTTCCTTGGAGGCACCTCGGGCGTGTTCTATCGTCAGTTCGGCCTGACTATGGCCATGGCCATCGGCCTTTCGGCCATCAACGCCTTGACCCTGACCCCGGCCCTGTGCGCCATAATGCTGAAGCCTCATAACTCCGAAAGCACGCTCAAAGAGCGTATGGGCGAGGCTTACGGCGAGGCGTTCCAGACGGTGAAGGAACAGTACAAGAAACCTTTCCTGAACCCCTTCTTCACCTTGATCCTGACGGCGGCCGGCGTTGCGGTCAGCGTGTATTTCATGGTGCTCGGCGCGTTCAGTACCGAGAACATCACCATGCTTGTGGTGGCGTCGGTCATCGCCATAGCCACTGTGACGCTTATGTTCACCAAGAGTTTCCGCACAGGGTTCGAACGAGCTTTCAGCGGTCTGCTCAAGGTATATGGCAAGGCTACGGATTTCTTCGTCAGGTTTTGGTGGGTGGCCTTTATAGTCACCGCAGCGGGCATAGGCGCCCTTGTATGGCTCATGAACCGCACGCCGACGGGTTTTGTGCCCGACGAAGATACGGGTACCATAAT
Source organism: uncultured Bacteroidales bacterium (assembly GCA_900552315.1). Classification (GTDB taxonomy): domain Bacteria; phylum Bacteroidota; class Bacteroidia; order Bacteroidales; family Muribaculaceae; genus Lepagella. The sequence continues at coordinate 10,865 of URZM01000016.1, forward strand.
GGGCGTGGTCACGATGCCTCCTGCCACCAGCCAAGAGCGTACCCAGGCCGTAATGGATCAGGTGGACGCTTTCTGCGGCCAGATTCCCGCCATCCAGACACGACAGGCCATCACAGGCTTCAGCTTCGTGGGCGGTCAGGGCAACACTTACGGCTCTTTCATCATCAAGCTCAAGCACTGGGATGACCGAGACCCGAAGACCGAGAATGCCGACGCCGTACTCGGACAGCTGATGGGCATGTGTTCCAGCATCAAGGACGCTCAGATATTCTTCTTCAAGCCTCCCATGGTGTCCGGCTACTCCGTGACCAACGGCTTCGAGCTCAAGCTACAGGACCGTACAGGAGGAGACATAGGCAAGTTCTTCCAAGTGTACCAGCAGTTCATAGCGGCGCTAAACGCACGTCCTGAGATACAGATGGCCTATTCTACGTTCAACCCCACCTTCCCGCAATATATGGTGGAAATCGACGTGGCCAAGGTGAAGCAGGCCGGCTTGACACAGAATGCCGTGCTCCAGACGTTGCAAGGATATTATGGCGGCATGTATATCTCGAATTTCAACAAGTTCGGCAAGCTCTACCGAGTGATGATGCAGGCTCCGCCTGAGGCACGCGTAAGCCCCGAGACCCTGAAGCAGATCAAGATACGCAACGGCGACTCGATGGCTCCGCTTGACAATTTCGTGACCCTGAAGCGTGTCTATGGTCCTGATATGCTTACGCGATTCAACATGTACACCACCATCTCCGTCACCGGAAATCCTGCCGACGGCGTGTCGTCCGGCGACGCCATCAAGGCCATAGAGGAGGTGGCACAGCAGACCTTGCCGCAGGGCTACAGTTTCGAGTACGCAGGCATGACGCGTGAGCAGGCCAGCACAGGCGGCAGCAGCTCCACGGCTTACATCTTCGCGCTCGTGCTACTGTTCGTCTACCTTATCCTGTCGGCACAGTACGAGAGCTATATATTGCCTTGGGCGGTTATCCTCTCCGTGCCGTTCGGCCTCATGGGCACCTTCATCTTCGCCCAGTGGATGGATATAGCCAACAACATCTATTTGCAGATTGCGTTGATCATGCTTATAGGTCTGTTGGCTAAGAACGCCATCCTTATCGTGGAGTTCGCCCTTGAGCGCAGACAGACCGGTATGGGAATCGCCAAGGCTGCCATCCAGGGCGCATTGGCTCGTCTGCGTCCTATCCTCATGACTTCTTTGGCCATGATTATCGGTCTGCTTCCCCTGATGTTCGCCACCGGTGCGGGCGCCAACGGCAACCGCGCCCTCGGCAGCGGCGCGGTAGGCGGCATGCTCATAGGTATGGTGCTCCAGGTGCTCATAGTCCCGGCCCTCTTCGTGGTCTTCATGCGTCTGCAGGAGAAGATCAAGCCTCCCAAGTGGAAGGACAAGAACACGGAAGGCATCACCGCCGAGCTTGAGCAGTACAGCCTGAATCCCGATGACAACAATAGTAATAAATGAATAATCCCTTCCTGACAATGAAATATACAGGACGAATCCTTATGACGGCGATGCTGGCAGCTGCTTTGAGCAGCTGTCATATCTACGACAAATATGAGTTGCCGAGCGCCGAGAGCGAGATCATAGGGCGTTATGGCGAGGCGTTGGAGACACCGACTGATTCCACGTCGCTGGGCAACCTTAGCTGGGAGCAGACCTTCACTGACCCGCAGCTCCAGACCTTGATACGCATGGCTCTGGAGAACAATAAAGATCTGGAGAACGCCCGTCTGAACGTGGAGATAGCCCAGGCGCAGCTCAAAGGCGCGAAGCTGAGTTATTTCCCGTCACTGGCCTTTACACCCAACGGCGGCACTGCCTCCTATGGCGGCTCGCACATGAATTGGAGCTATACCCTGCCGTTGGCCGCAAGCTGGGAGATTGACGTGTTCGGCAAAATACTGAACCGCAAGCGTGGCGCGGAGATGAGCCTGCAAATGTCCAAGGACTATGAGCAGGCCACACGTTCCCAGATTGTCGGAGCAGTGGCAAATACGTATTATGCGATAGCCGCATTGCAGATGCAGCTCCAGGTGAGCCGCGAAACGGCGAAGCTTTGGGAGCAGCAGGTCAAGAACATGGAGCTTATGAAAGAGGCCGGAAGGGTGAACGAGGCTGCCGTGGTGCAGAACCGTGCCAACTATTACAGCATCATGGCCTCGATTCCGGAACTGGAGACTACCCTTGCGCAGACAAACAATACAATGTCGCTGCTTCTGAACACGTTCCCACAGACCTGGAACGTGACCTCGGACATGAGTTTCGATGCGCCTGCCCAGCTCAACGAGGGCGTGCCTATGTCTTATCTGGCTGCCCGTCCGGATGTGCGTGCTGCGGAGAGTTCGTTTGCCGTGGCCTATTATGCCACAAACTCGGCACGTGCCAATTTCTATCCCTCGCTTGTTATTTCAGCCCAGGGTGGATTCACCAATCTGTTAGGCAGCCTGATCACGAATCCCGGCAAATGGTTCATCCAGCTTGCCGGCTCTCTGACAGCTCCCATCTTCTCCCGAGGCCAGAACATAGCCACCCTCGAGGCCGCCAAGGCCCAACAGCAGCAGGCACTCAACAATTTCGAGTACACGGTGCTGAACGCCGCCGCCGAGGTGAGCGACGCCATGGTCAGCTATACCAACAACAAGCAGAAGCAAGAGATGCTGTCGAAGCAGATAGCCGAGCTTGAGAAGTCTGTCGACATCACCAATCAGTTGCTCATGTACGGTTCCGCCACCTATCTTGAGGTGCTGACCGCGCAGCAGAGCCTGTTGTCGGCACAACTGAGCGAAATCAACGCATGGCGCAGCCGTGTAGCCGCCCTCGTGAGCCTGTACCAGGCTCTTGGCGGTGGACGTTGATACGGTCTTATGAATAATGAAATCCGGGTGTTCTCGTTGCGAGAACACCCGGATTTTATTTTGCATTACGATGTCTTATTAAAGCTCGCGGCGTATCAGGTCATCGAAGGCGGTGAGTGACGCAGTGGCGCCTTCTCCTACAGCCACCACAATCTGCTTGTAGGGACTTGTGGCCACATCGCCTGCGGCGTACACCATAGGTACGGAAGTGCGGCAGTTGCGGTCGGTAATGATCTCGCCCTGCTTGTTGATTTCCAGTTTGTCTTTGAAGATTCCGCTGTTGGGAACGGAGCCTATCTGCACGAACACACCGTCGACACGGATGGTGTAGTCCTTTTCTGTCTCGCGGTCCTTTACGATAAGGCTTGTCACCTTCTTCCCGTCGCCGAGAATCTCCACCACTTGGCGGCTCACATGCGCCTCCACGTTGGGCAGGGAGGCCATGCGGTCAATCAGCACCTTGTCTGCCTTAAGTTCCGGCAGGAACTCAAGCACCGTGACATGCTTGCAAATTCCTGACAGGTCTATGGCTGCCTCGATGCCTGCATTGCCTCCTCCTACCACGACAACATCCTTGTCTTTGAAATATGGACCGTCGCAGTGCGGACAGAAGGCCACGCCCCGCCCCGTGTATTCAGTCTCGCCCGGCACCCCCAGGTGGCGAGGGTTGGCGCCTGTGGCTATTATAAGCGCTTCGCCGGTGAACGTCTCGCCTGAGGAGGTGATGACCGCTTTGCGCGCGCTTTCCAGATTTACCGACACCGCGCTCCTGTTCTCGAAGATTTCGGCGCCATAATATGCCGTGTTGCCTTTAAGCTCGGCTGCAAGCCTGTCGCCGGTGGTGGAGCGGGTGGTGATAAGGTTGTCTATGTCTCCGGTAAGGGATACACTCCCTCCGCCTTCTTTTGCTATAAGTCCTACTTTCAGGCCCTTGCGTCCGGCATATATGGCGGCAGCGGCCCCGGCGGGCCCTCCGCCCAGCACGAGTATGTCGAAATCACGTACAGGGGCGGTTTCCCCTTTGACTTCCGCGGCCTCATAGCCGAACATCGATTCAAGTTTCTCTATGAGGTCACCCAAGGAAATACGTCCCACTGAAAGCAGTTCGTCGTTGGCATACACCGTAGGGACGGCCTGTACGCCTTTCTTGGCAGCGTCAGCCGGATATGCGCCGCCGTCCACCACGCAGTGCGTGATGCCCGGATTGTTGAGCGCGATGACGTTTAGCGCCTGCACCACATCCGGACAATTGGTGCAGGACAAGGATACGTAAGAGGTGATTGCCACGTGTCCCTTTATGGCCCTAATACGCCGTATGACGGTCTCATCGGGCAGATTCTTGCCTTTGCCGTCTGAGTTGAGGATCGCCAGCAGCAAGGAATTGAACTCATGTCCTCCCGGTATGCCCTTGAAGGTGATTCGTGTAGGCTCGCCTCCATGGAAAATTGAGAATGTAGCCTCGGCCTTGTCTGTCTCCACCACTGAGTAGCTCAGTAGAGGAGAGGTAGAGCATAGGTCACTGAAAAACTCCTTCATTTCCTGACCCTTGGAGTCGTCGGGCTTCGCGAAAACATGGAACTCGACGGGTGTCCCGAGCAATTTGAATATTTCGGAGAGTTGTGTGCGTATATCTTTGTCTAAAGTCATGGCATGTTAATTTATAGAGTTGAAACAATGCGCGGCACCCGGACAGAGGGTGTCCAGAGGCCGCGCTTATCATTGGTGAGACATTTGTTCTCAGATTTTGCCCACGAGGTCTATGCTGGGTTTCAATACCGCCTGACCCTCTTTCCATTTGGCCGGGCATACATCGCCGGGGTGCGATGCCACGAACTGTGCAGCCTCGATTTTGCGAACAAGCTCGTCGGCATTACGGCCTATGCTGCTGTCATTTATTTCGACGAGCTTGACAAGTCCCTGGGGGTCGACCACGAATGTGCCCCTGTAGTCCATGCCTTCCTCCTCGATGTACACGCCCAAGGCGCGGCCGAGCATACCGGTCGGGTCTGCCAGCATAGGATATTTTATCTTCTTTATGCTCTCGGAGGCGTCGTGCCAGGCTTTATGCACGAACTGGGTGTCGCAGCTCACGGAGTAAACCTCTACTCCCATCTTCTGCAACTGTTCATATTTGTCGGCCATGTCCACAAGCTCAGTCGGACATACGAAGGTAAAGTCTGCGGGATAGAAAAAGAATACGGCCCACTTGCCTTTGATGTCCTCGCTGCTGACGGTGGTGAATTTGCCGTCATGGTATGCGTTGAGCTTGAACTCCGGGAATTTCGAATTTAGAATCGGTTCCATAGTAATGTGTTATCTGTTTAGGATTTATGGCGAATGTCGCCTTGTTGTCTTTTATTATACGTAACAAGGGACATGCGTGATTGGTTCATGCTTGCGCGAGGAAAACTGTTAAAATTATGTTAAAAACAATTATATGTATTGCATAGTACTGAAATTCTGAATAATTTTGTGCGTCTAAAAGGATGAATCCACTGTGGCGGATATGCGGATATATGATTTAAAACATTGATAATTATGAAATTAGACAGATTGAAACCGTTCTATTTGGCGTTAGCGTGTGCGGTGGGTGTCTCTGCCCAGGCGCAGGAGCCGGTTTACCTTGACTCGGTGCCCGACAGCCTTGACCCTGAGCTGCTCGAGGAGGTGGTGATAACCGGGCAGAAGCCTTTGGTGCAGACACAGGCTGACAAGGTCACATATAACATGGACGAAGACCCTACGGCACAGACAGCAACGGTGCTGGACGCGCTGCGAAAGGTACCGATGGTATCCGTGGATGCGGACGGCAACATAAAGCTGAAAGGAGAGGGTAATTTCAAGATATATATGAACGGCAAGCCGGATCCGGCCCTTTCGTCCAATTACAAGGACATCCTGCGTGCCATGCCCGCCTCCTCCATCAAGAAGGTGGAGGTGATCACTGAGACGGGCGCGAAATATGACGCGGAAGGTGTCGGAGGCATCATCAACATTGTCACAGAGTCAAGGTCGAAGATTGACGGCTATACCGCCACGGTAAATCTGACAGGAAGCAATCGCAATATCGCAGGGGGCGTCAACGCTCTTGCCAAGATCGGCAAGGTCAGCGTGAATCTCAACTACAACCATTCATATGGCATGAACAGTGTCAGGCAGCAGCAATCGGTGCTTTATCTCTACGACCCTGTACAGCATGACTACCGGATGAGGACGAGTATGGACATGAACAACAATTTCGATTTCGGCGGCTTGCAGGCTTCATGGGAGCCCGACTCGCTCAACTTGTTTACGGTGAACGCCAACCTGTTCAATGTGAGTGTCCCTCTGAACACAACCTTGAATTACGACATGTACACCGACAGCGGCGAGAGCCTGTGGAGCTACAAGGCACGAAGCGATATGAAAGTCCGGTATTTTAACTACACCGTGGGTGCCAACTGGCAGCACAATTTCCGCACACCGGACCATAATATAGTCTTTCTGTACCAGTACACCCGCAACACACGGAAGGACAACCGGACATACATATATGAGGATTACGTGAATTATCCCGGTACGATTCCCTCCCTGCGCAACGAGATAGAATACCCTGACAATGAGCATACCTTCCAGGTCGACTACACTTTGCCGTTCTTGAATAAGTACACTTTCGAGACGGGAGCGAAATACATCATGCGCCGTAATCATGGCGATACGCGCCAATATACGAGTGAGGACGGCGTGGAGTGGACTTTCAACCCTGAGAACAGCGTGGACATGGACCAGCATCAGGATGTCGCTGCGGTCTATGCGGCGTGGACAGGCAAATTCGGGTCATGGATTGCTAAGGCAGGGTTGCGTTACGAGCATGCGCATCTCAGCTCCAAGTTCAGGACTCCCGGCCATGAGGATTTTTCGCAAGACCTGAGCGATCTGGTCCCCAACGTAATGCTCTCATATACCATGCCGGACTACTCGTCTTTCAACTTGGCCTACCAGATGCGTATCACGCGTCCGGGCATGGAGCAATTGAACCCGTTCCGCAACCAGGAGTCCCCTCTCTCGGTGAGCTATGGCAATCCTGAGCTGATTTCTCAGAAATCCAATAACGTGAACCTCACATATTCCAATTTCACACTCCCGGTGCAGATGAACATCACGTTGGGCTACACATATACAGACAAATTGATTCAGCAATATGAGTTTCTCGGTGCGGACAATGTCTCGAACACCACTTACGGCAACCTGGGGCATTGCAACCAAGGCTCACTGTTCGCGTATTTGGCTTACCCCATCATACCGGGCATGAGGCTGAGTGTGAACGGCGGCGTGAACTATGCCGACTATAAAGCCACGCAGGTTGGCGTGCGCAACCACGGTTGGGGATTCAACGTAGGTGGTGACTTCACATATCAGATGCCATGGGACCTTGAGCTAAGCGCTTATGGAGGCGCCGGCAAGAGTGCCGTGAGTTTTCAGAGTTCCCACTCAGTGTGGTCCTATCATGGTCTTGGCATCACGAAATCGCTCCTCAACGAAAAGAGACTGCGCCTCACCCTTACGGCCACCAATTTTGCCACGCCGACCCAAAAATATACGTATAAGACGGTGACTCCGGACATGATTACGTTAAGCACGGGGAAAGCCCATTCCTGGAGTGTGGGTGTCACTGTCTCATACCGCATCGGTTCTTTCAACTCTCGCGTCAAGCAGACGTCCAAGACCATCAACAATGACGATGTGAGCAAGTCGCAAAACTCTACCCCCGGCTCGATGTCCGGCAGGGGCGAGTGACATGACGCAGACCGTGAAATTGCATTAAGAGCTCGTTCATATTTAAACAATCTCTTAAACACACTCCAAATGGCGCGGGTCCGATGTCGTAAAAGCGGTGTCGGACCCGCGTTAAGTAAAGTTAACAGTGCCCGGGCAATAGCTTAGGCTGCCGAGGCGTTTCTAAATTGGCACGATTGTTGTAAAATGTGTGCCAACACATTCTATAAAAGAAAGGATAAGGAATGACACCGAATTATAAGAAATGGGAGACGATGATTCGTCTGGGTGCGGAGCAGGCCCGCAAGGCCGGTTCCCAGGCCATCACGGGCGAACATCTGTTTCTGGCCGTTTTGCGTCTCCACGATGGCCCTGCCGTGCGCATCCTCCGCCACTTGCGTGTGCCTGTGGAGGAGATAGCATCTGAGCTTGAGGAGCACCTGATGCTCAGTCGCCATGCCGATGAGGAGCTGCCGACGGAGGCCGTTTTCAGTTATGAGGGGAGTGCTGACATCAGTCTCACGCCTTCAGCCATGCGCTATATGCGCCTGGCCTCTCTCGAGGCGCAGCAGTTGCACAGCAATGACATTGCCGGTGAGCATCTTCTCCTGGCTTTCATGCACGACAAGAAGACAATGGAAAGTGAATTTATGCGCCATATAAAAGATACATATCTCAATTTCGACATCACTATCACGAATGTCGATCCCAATGACCAGCGCTTGACACCTCCGGTTTCAGGCCCGGGCAGTTTCAGCGAGGAGGACGATGAGGATGACGACGAGAAGCCCGGGGCATCTCCGTCCGGAGGGGCCGCCGGTAAGTTCAGCTTCACCGGTGCCCAAGGTAAGCGCCCGTCCGGCAAGGCCGAGAAGACCACTGACACTCCCGCGCTCGACAAGTTCGGCTTCGACATGACCAAGGCCGCTGCCGACGGCCGTCTGGACCCCGTGGTAGGACGAGAGAGAGAGATAGAGCGCCTGGCGCAGATTCTTTCCCGACGCAAGAAGAACAACCCGGTGCTGATAGGTGAACCGGGGGTAGGCAAGAGCGCGATAGTGGAGGGCCTCGCCCTGCGCATCGTGCAGCGCAAGGTCAGTCGCATACTTTTCAACAAGAGGGTGATAAGCCTGGACCTGGCAGGCATGGTGGCAGGCACCAAATATCGAGGCCAGTTCGAGGAGCGTATCAAGGCTGTGCTCGATGAGCTCTCCAAGAATCCGGACATCATACTTTTCATAGACGAGATTCACACTATTGTAGGTGCCGGTGGGGCGCCTGGCAGCATGGATGCCGCCAATATGCTTAAACCGGCTCTATCCAGAGGCGAGGTGCAGTGCATAGGTGCCACAACCCTCGATGAATACCGACAGAATATAGAGAAGGACGGTGCTCTCGAGCGTCGTTTCCAGAAGGTGATGGTGGAACCGACCACACCGGAAGAGACATTGGCCATATTGCGTCAGGTGAAGGACAAGTACGAGACACATCATAACGTGGATTACACGGATGAGGCGTTGCAGGCTTGTGTCAATCTCACGGAACGCTATGTGAGTGACCGCAATTTCCCCGACAAGGCGCTTGACGCGCTGGACGAGGCCGGATCCCGTGTACACATCACCCACATTGTGGTGCCGGAAATCATAGAGCGTCTGGAAAAGGAACTTGACGAGGCCACCGCCAACAAGCTTGCAGCCGCCAAGGCTCAGGATTTCGAGAAAGCCGCGACTTTGCGCGACATGGAGACATCCAAGCGTGCGGAATTGGAGGCGGCGAAAGCCGAGTGGGAGAAGGGTCTGGACAATGACCGCCAGAGGGTGGACGAGGACAAGGTGGCCGAGGTGGTGGCCATGATGACCGGAGTGCCCACCCGCCGTGTGGCGCAGGGCGAGGGTGTGCGTCTGTTGCAGATGGCGGATGCCCTCAGGGGCAAGGTGATAGGGCAGGACGAGGCCATATCCAAGACCGTGAAGGCTATACAGCGAAACCGTATCGGCCTGAAAGACCCCAATAAACCCATAGGAGTCTTCATGTTCCTCGGACCCACAGGTGTAGGCAAGACATTGCTTGCCAAGCGTCTGGCAGAATATCTGTTCGACTCATCCGATGCGCTGATACGTATGGACATGAGTGAGTATATGGAGAAATTCACAGTCTCTCGCCTCGTGGGTGCCCCTCCGGGGTATGTAGGCTATGAGGAGGGAGGCCAACTCACCGAGAAGGTGCGTCGGCATCCTTACTCCGTGGTGCTGCTCGACGAGATAGAGAAGGCGCATCCCGACGTGTTCAACCTCTTGCTGCAGGTCATGGACGAGGGGCGTCTCACAGATTCCCTGGGTCGTCGTATTGATTTCAAGAACACCATCATCATCATGACCTCCAATGTGGGCTCACGTCAGCTCAAGGAGTTCGGCAGCGGTGTAGGCTTCCAGACATCAGCACCTTCAGCCGCTCAGGACAGGGCTGTCATCACCAAGGCCCTGAACAAGGCGTTCGCTCCGGAATTCCTGAACCGAATCGATGATATCATAATGTTCGACTCGCTCAGCCAGGAGGCCATTCACTCGATTATCGACATCGAGCTGGCCGGTTTCCTCAAACGTATAGCCGATCTGGGCTTCAGCCTTGAGGTTACCCCGGAGGCAAAGAATTTCATTGCCGCCAAGGGATATGACAAGCAGTTCGGCGCGCGCCCCCTTCAGCGAGCCATACAGAAATACCTTGAGGATGACCTGGCCGAGATGCTGCTGCAGCTCCAGGCCGGAGAGAAGAAATCAGCCGGTGGCGTGATTACCGCCACATATCAGGATGGAGATGACAAGCTCACCTTGCATCTGACACCTGACGAGTGATGCCAAGGGTCCGCCGTCTGACATACGGACTTACGGATATGTATGGCTGAGAAAAAAAGATAAGTGAAACCGCGAACCGGTTTAGAGGCCGTT
>URZM01000017.1 GCA_900552315.1 uncultured Bacteroidales bacterium
CCACGCCCTGCAGACCATCGCTGACCATGCGGTTCACGGCGTTGCCGCCGCCGCCCCCCACGCCTATTACCTTGATGATAGGGGGGATGCGGAATTCCTCTTCGATGAAAGACGAGGGGGCGTTTATTGTATTGTAGTCAGCCATGTTCGGTGTCTGTGATTGTAGTTGGTTTGTCTGGGGTTGCCGTGGGGGCAGGTGTGTCAGCTGAACTCGGTGTCGTCATCGTCGTCGTTGTCGTTGAACATTCCGGCGAGCTTTCTCTTGAGCCAGCCCAGCTTCTCGCGGCCGTTGCCCCTTGTCTCCTGCCTCTTTTTGCGGCGGGTGTCGCGTGCGCGGTCTTCCTCCTCCTCGGCGTAGTCGTCATAGTCGCCGTTGACGGGCATCTCTTCGCGAGTGGCGGCGGGCATCTCCAGGCAGTCGGGCGCGGAGTCGGCGCTGCCTGCGTTCATGATGCTTATCACCTCTATGGTCTCGTAGGTGGGAGCCTTGGTGTCCTCCAGCGTGACATAGGAGGGTAGGGAACCCCTGCGCACCTTCAGGGCGCTCTGGCGGCGCAGCAGCTCGCCCATGCGGTTGAGGTTGAAGCCGCCGCCCACGGTGACGATGCCCCCGGAGAGCTGCTTGGCCGTGATGCCGGCGTAGGTGATCTGCTCTATGATGTTGGCCACCAGCTCCTCGCTGCGCGCCACCACGAGGTTGGCCACGTCCGAGAGGCGCATGCCGTTGATGTTGAGCGTGGAGGGGTTGTCGGGCAGGATGGCGTTGCCGCTGCTGGTCTTCACCTCCTCGGCCTCCTTCTCGAGCACGGACAGGGACGTTATGTCGCGGGTGATGTTGCGAGCCCCCATGGGTAGCACGGCCAGGTAATGTAGCGACCCTTCCTGGTATATGGACACCGTCGTGGTCTCGGCGCCCATGTCCACGAGCATGCAGCCCAGGCGGCGCTCGTCGTCGCTCAGTATGAGGTTGGCCACGGCCACGGGAGTCACCACTATTCCGGCCACCTCCATGCCCACCTTGTCCTGCACCACGCGCAGCAGGTGCTTGCGCAGCAGCGGGCGGGCGGCGATGAGCTGGTAATGCACGCGTATGTTGTTGCCGAATGTGCCTACGGGCGACTTGGTCTCTATGTTGTTCACCATATACGAGGCCGGGATGGCGTCTATCACCTCCAGCGACGCGTCGATCTGCGCGCGCCGGGCCTCCTCGGCTATGTTCTGCAAGATGTCGTCGGTGATTTCCGTGTCCTCGGGCAGGTTGCGCGTCACGTCCTTCGGCACGTTGCGCAGCGAGCGGCCTGCCAGACCCACGTAGAGCCTGGTGATCTTGCGCGGCGACACGCCGGTGCGGGCCTCCAGTTTCTGAAGTATGCGGTGTATGCGCGAGGCGGTCTCCTCCACGTTGTGTATGATGCCGTGGCATACGCTTTCCAAGGCGTGTTCCTGCTCCACGGCTATCACGTCCAGGCGTCCGGCGGGGGTGTGGCGCCCCACGGCTCCCACTATCTTGGAGCTGCTTATCTCTATGGCGGCTATATATTTTTCTTTGGTCATGGGTCGGGTTATTGTCAGTTGGTTTGAGAGTCTTGGGTATCTTGCGCGGTGCCGTTTATGATGGCCTCGGTCTCCACGATTTCCTCCTGCGAGGGGATTGCGGCCTCCTCGTAGTCCTCGAAGTCGGCGTCGTTCACGTCATTGTGCCTGCGTGCGCCCTTGTCGGCGCGGGTGGCCACTATCTGGCCCTTGAACTTGAGCGAGATGGTGTCGTAGGTGTTCCAGCCCATGTGGGGCATCACCTTGCGGTACATGAGCAGCAGTTTCTCGAACTTCGCAGGGAGGTCCGAGGTGTCGCCGAGGTTCACCACATGTCCGCGTATGCGCGGCACGAGCAATATGTTGGTGGGAGACTTGTATTCGATCATGGTCACCAGTCCGCGCAGGAGCTTGTCCTCCTGTATGTACCTCACCACGGGCAGCACGCCTCCGGCAGGCATGCGCTCGGTGAAATTGCCGCGCACTATGGGGAGGTCCACGAAATACTCGGCGGAGGCGTCCATGCGCTTGCCGTCCTTGTTGATGTAATAGGTCTCCGTGGGAGTGAAGATGCGGGCCTGGGGCACTATGGGAAGCACCGACACCAGGAGTTTGCCGCCGCTGGTGCGCACCACCTCCACCTGCTCGAAATTGTTGACCGTGTTCAGGTGCCTCTCAAGCGAGTCTGTGTCTATGTCCCAGAGCGACATTGTGGCGTAGCGGTCGGCCAGGGGACCCAGCTCGCTCTTCACCGCCTCGGGCTTCAGGAACGCGGGCACTCCGGGCGCGGCCGGGCGTATGTCTATGTCCAGGCCGGTGCATTTGCGTGCGCGCACGGTGGAGTCGGCCCAGGCCGACACGAGGACGGCGTAGGCCAGCAGACCGATGAGTATGAGCCATTTGGTCAGTTTGGGTGGCATCTTCCAAGTCTCTGGTTATCAGCTGCCTTTTGACAGCAGTATGTGCTTGATGTCGGGGAGCAGCACGTTGATGTCGGCGGCCCCCAGGGTCATCAAGATGTCAAAGTTACGATTTTTTACCAAATTAAGCAAATCCGCACGGCGAATCAGCGATTTTTTTGCTGACCGCACTTTGTCGGCTATGATGGCGGAGGTCACGCCGGGGATGGGAAGCTCCCTGGCGGGATAGATTTCGCACAGTATGGCCTCGTGGGCCTCGCTCAGGGCCTCGGCGAACTCGGGGGCGAAGTCGCGGGTGCGAGTGTAGAGGTGGGGCTGGAACACCACCGTGACCTCGCGGCCCGGGTACAGGGCCTTGACGCTGCGTATGGAGGCGCGCACCTCGGCCGGGGAGTGGGCATAGTCGTCTATCAGCACCGTGCCTTCCCCCTTGGGGTAGTCCTCGGGCCTGAGCCATATCTCGAAGCGGCGCTTGGCGCCCATGAAGGTGCGTATCCCCTCCGCGCACTCGGCGGGGGTGGCCCCTGCCAGCAGGCTTGCCGCTATGGCCGCCACGGCGTTGTCCACGTTTATCTCCACAGGCACCCCAAGCTCTATGCCCTCTATGCGCAGGCTGTCAGGGCCTGCGAAATCGAAAAACAGGTGCCCGGGCGTGTGGCGTATGTTCTCGGCGTGGTAGTCGGCCTGTGTGTCGCATGCCGAGTAGGTGAGGGTGCGTACCCCCTCGGGAACGCGCGCCCGTAGCTTGAGGCCCGTGTGCAGCAGCAGAGCGCCGCCCGGGCGTATCAGGGAGGTGAAATGCGCGAACCCTTCCAGATATCCCTCCTCGTCGCCGTAGATGTCGAGATGGTCCGGGTCCGTGCTCGTGACCACGGCTATGTAGGGGCTGAGGCGATGGAAGGAACGGTCGTACTCGTCGGCCTCTATCACCGAATATTCGGCTCCCGGTGTGAGCAGCAGGTTCGAGTTGTTGTTGCGCAGGATGCCTCCCAGGAAGGCGTTGCAGCCCACGTGGCCGGAGTGCAGTATGTGCGCTGTCATGGAGCATGTGGTGGTCTTGCCGTGGGACCCGGCCACGCAGATGCCCCGGCTGTGGCACGTGATCTTGCCGAGCAGGGCCGCGCGCTTTATCACCTCGAAGCCGTGTGTGCGGAAATATGTGAGTATGCGGTTGTCGTCCGGCACGGCGGGGGTGTAGACCACAAGCGTGCCCTCCGGGTCACGCATCTGGGGGGGGATGGTGTCCGGGTCGTCTTCGAATGTGGTCTGTGCGCCTTCCTGGCGCAGTGCGTCGGTCAGCTCGCTGGGGGTGCGGTCATATCCGGCCACCCGCGCGCCACGGTGCATGTAATAGCGGGCCAGGTTGGCCATGCCTATGCCGCCTATGCCCACGAAGTATACAGAGTCTTCTTTCATTGCTTTGCCTGGGGAGGGGAGAGGTCAGAAATTTACTATCTTGGCTATTTCGGCGGCTATGATGTTGTCAGAGTCGGGGAGGGCCAGTTTCTGTATTTCGGCGCTCATGTTCTCGAGCGCGGCCGTGTCGGTCACGGTGCGGAACAAGGTGTCAGCCAGTGTGTCGCGTGCCTCCGCGTCGGGCACCGTGATTGCCGCTCCACGGTCGGAGAGGGCATGGGCGTTCTTGGTCTGGTGGTCTTCGGCCACATTGGGCGAGGGCACCAGTATGCAGGGCTTGCCGAGCAGCTCCAGCTCGCTGATGGACCCGGCTCCGGCGCGGCTCACCACCAGCGTGGCGGCGCGGTAGGCCGTGGCCATGTCGGTCAAGAACTGGGTCACCACTATCCCCTTCATGTTCTTTGCGGCCACAGCGCCCTTGTCGCCGTAAGCCTTGCCTGTCTGCCATATGAGCTGCACGTTGCTCCCGGTGAAGCGGGGCAGGGCGGCCTGTATGGCCTCGTTGAGGGTGCGTGCCCCCAGGGAGCCTCCCACCACCAACACCGTGGGGGTGTCCGGGTCGAGGCCGAATGTGGCGCGTGCCTGCCCCGGTGTCAGCTTGCAGTCAAGTATCTCCTTGCGCACCGGGTTGCCGGTGAGCATGATGCTCTCGGCGGGGAAGAAGCGCTCCATGCCGGGGTATGCCACACATATTTTGCGTGCTTTCTTGGCCAGCAGCTTGTTGGTCACTCCGGCGAAGGAGTTCTGTTCCTGCAGCAGGGTGGGGATGCCGAGCCTCTGGGCGCTCTTGAGGGTGGGGCCGGAGGCATAGCCCCCCACGCCTATCACGGCGTCGGGCTGGAAATCCTTGACTATGGCGCGTGCCATGGCCAGTGACTTGCGCAGCTTCAGCAGCACGGAGAAATTCTTCAGGAGGTTCTTGCGGTTGAACCCGGCCACGGGCAGTCCCTTGATGGGGTATCCGGCGGCGGGCACTTTCTCCATCTCCATGCGTCCCTGCGCCCCCACGAAGAGTATTTCCGCGTTGGGATAGCGGCGCTTCAAGGCTCCGGCTATGGAGAGGGCGGGGAAGATGTGGCCGCCTGTGCCGCCGCCGCTTATGATGAATTTCGGTTTCTGTTTTGACATGGGTCTTTATCTTGATTTTGAATCGGAAGATTGTCGTGAAGAGCCGGCCGAGGCGCGAGGTCTGGCCGTAGACTGCCTGCGGGGCGGTGCGGAGTAGGTGAGCGGGTCTTTCTCCTTCTCCTCCTTTTCCTCGCGGTGCAGCATGGTGGGGTTGGCGCTGGTGTCGCCGCTGTCCTCCACGGCCTGCTTGAGGGCCAGGTTGGCGTCAGGGGCCTTCTTGGTGCGCTGTATGGCGAACTTGCTCACGGAGAGCATCATGCCCATGGCAGCGCTCATCACCAGTATGGAGGTTCCCCCCTTGGAGATGAAGGGGAGCGGCTGGCCGGACACGGGTACCAGGCCCACCACTATGGCCATGTGCACCATGGCCTGGGCCACTATGAGGGTGGCGCAGCCGGTGATGAGCAGCGCCGGGAAGGCCTTGGTGCATTTGGAGGCTATCACTCCGGCGCGCGCCAGCAGCAACAGGTACAGGATGAGCAGGCACACGCCCCCCACGAAGCCTGTGTCCTCGACTATGATCGAGAAGATATAGTCAGAGAAAGCCAGGGGCAGGCGGGCGCTCTCACGCGAGTTGCCGGGACCGTTGCCGAACAGGCCGCCGTGGGCCTGGCTCATGTTGGCGAAGAACACCTGGCGGTTGTAGTCGTTGACCGTGTCATTGGGATGCACGCCCTTGCGGAAGGCCTCGAAGCGCCCGATACGCATGCCGTCACGGTCTACGGGGCCCCCTGCCTCGCCCACGTTGGAGTTCGCGGCCATCTCGGTGGCGGTGCCGTCGGCCCCGGCCTCGTCGGCCTTGAACTTGGTGGCGTAGACCATAAAGCCCACCGCCGCGAACAGTACGGATAGGACGGCCAGCTTGCGCATCTGCGTGCCCCCTATCACGAACATGGCTATGGCTATGATGACTATCAGGGCCGTGTTGGTGAAGCCGTTGGCATACAGCAGCAGCCCGAAGGCGGCGAGCATGCCCAGCGAGAGCAGTATGCCCTTGTTCGTGACCCCGTGCCGCATCTGGTTCTTGGCCATGATGCGGGCCAGCACCACCACCAGGGCGAGCTTGGCTATCTCGGGAGGCTGCACCGTGAAGCCCATGACCCTGATGGCGCGCATGGCGCCGTTGGCCATGACCCCGTGGTGGTTGCCGTACCACACCAGGGCCATGGCGAAGAAGGCGAACACCCACGCGAATTTACGGTAATACTTGTAGTGGATGTTCTGCATGAGCAACACCACGCCCAGGCCGGCGAGCAGGAACACCACGTGCTGCATGAGCGGATGGTAGACATTGGCCGCCTCCACCTCGGTGCTGGAGGCGCTGTAAAGCTCCATCACCGAGATGACCAGCAGCATGAGGTATATGCCCCACAGGTATCGGTCGGCATGCAGGCGCACACGGGAGCGGGCCTCGATGTTGCGCAGCTTGGCGCGGGCCTGTTCCAGGGCGCTCGCGGCCTCCTCGGGGGCCAGGCCGTCTACGGTGCGCTCCACCTTGATCGCCGTGGCTTTGGCTGTTTGGTTCTTGTTGTCGTTCATTAAGAGATTTTGTAAATAGGCAGTCGGTTATTTCGCGGCTCCGGGCATGGCGAGCACCGCCTGCTTGAACAGGTCGCCTCGCTGCTCGTAGTTCTTGAAGAGGTCGAATGAGGCGCAGCAGGGCGAGAGCAGCACCGTGTCTCCCTCCTTGGCCTCCCGGCGGCATGCCTCCACCGCCTCCTCCAGGGAATGGGTGTCGATGGTCTTCACGCCGCGTGCGGGCCAGAAGTCCATGAGCTTGGCGTTGTCCACGCCCATGCACACGATGGCCTTTACCTTCTCCTTCACGAAGGCCTCGATTTCGGTGTAGTCGTTGCCCTTGTCCGTGCCGCCGAGTATGAGCACGGTGGGGGTGGTCATGCTCTCCAGGGCGTACCAGGTGGAGTTGACGTTGGTGGCCTTGGAGTCGTTGACCCAGCGCACGCCCTCCACCGTGGCCACATACTCCAGGCGGTGCTCCACGCTGCGGAACGTGCGCAGCGCCTGGCGGCATGTCTCCGGGTCGATGCCGAGCATGGAGGAGGCCACGGAGGCCGCCATGCAGTTGTACAGGTTGTGCAGGCCCTTGAGCGACAGCTCGGCGCGGGGTATGCTCCACAGCTCGCCCTTGGTGCAGCTGCCCCCGGGCAGGCAGGGGGTGTCTATGGTCATGTCGCCGCCCTGGAGCCATGCAGCCAGCCCCTCGGCCTTGTCCTCGGCGAAGGGAAGCATCAGGCACTCCGGGTGCAGGGTGGCGAGCTTGGCCGTGACCACGGGGTCGTCCTGCCAGTATATGAAGCTGTTCCGGGGGCCCATGTTCTGCATGATGCGGAACTTGGCCGCCACATAGTTCTCCATCTTGTGGTCGTAGCGGTCCATGTGGTCCGGCGTGATGTTCAGCAGGATGGCTATGTCGGCCTTGAACTCGTACATGTTCTCGAGCTGGAAGCTCGACAGCTCGATGACGTAATAGTCATGCTTCTCGCCGGCCACCTGCAGGGCCAGGCTCTTGCCCACGTTTCCGGCCAGGCCCACGTTCAGGCCCGCGCTCTTCAGTATGTGGTACAGGAGCATGGTGGTGGTGGTCTTGCCGTTGGAGCCGGTGATGCAGATCATCTTGGCGTCGGTGTAGCGGCCCGCGAACTCTATCTCGGAGATTACGGGTATCCCCTTGGCCACGATGTCGCGCACTATGGGGGCGGTGGGGGGCACGCCGGGGCTTTTGACCACCTCGTCGGCGTTGAGCACGAGCTCACGCGTGTGCGGGCCTCCCTGCTCATAGGGTATGTCATGGGCGCGGAGCGTCTCCAGGTATTTGGGTGCGATGGCGCCGGTGTCGGTCAGGAAGGTGTCGAATCCGCGGGCCTTGGCCAGGACTGCGGCTCCCACACCGCTCTCCCCGCCGCCGAGTATCACTATTCTTTTCATGTGTGTATATGCTTGTTATCTGATTTTCAGGGTAATGAATGTAAGGGCCGCCAACAGGATGGACACGATCCAGAACCGGGTCACGATTTTGCTCTCGTGTATGGCCTGCTTGGGATGCGGCCACAGGCATTTCATGGCTGGGTCGGCGGCTTTCTGGAAATGGTGGTGCAGGGGGGTCATCTTGAAGATGCGCCGCCCCTCGCCATACCGCTTCTTGGTGTACTTGAAATAGCCCACCTGAAGGATCACCGACAGGTCCTCGATGAAGAAGATGAGGCAGAGCAGGGGTATTAGCAGCTCCTTGCGTATAAGTATCGCGAACACGGCCAGGATGCCTCCCAAGGTCAGGGAGCCGGTGTCCCCCATGAATACCTGGGCCGGGTGAGCGTTGTACCACAGGAACCCTATCAAGGCCCCCATGAAGGCCCCGGCGTACACCACAAGCTCCTCGGAGCCTGGTATGTACATGATGTTCAGGTAGCTGGAGTAGATGACGTTGCCCCCCAGATAGGCCATGATGGCCAGTGCCATGCCTATTATGGCCGAGGTGCCTGCCGCCAGTCCGTCAAGCCCGTCCGTGAGGTTGGCGCCGTTGCTCACCGCCGTCACCACGAATATCACCACGGCCACGAACAGGAGCCATCCGGCCGTCTTGCCGGCCTCGTCTCCCATCCAGGAGGTCACCCACTGGTAGTTGAAATTGTTGTTCTTCACGAAGGGGATGGTGGTCTGCGGGCTCTTTATATGGTCTGCCGTCTCTACGATCTCCACTTGCTCGACCTGCGTGGGGGTGGTCTCTGTGACTGTCTCCCGGTTCTCTATCATGACGATGGAGGGGGAGAGCCACATGGTGATGCCCACTATCAGGCCCAGACCCACCTGTCCGGTGATTTTGTATTTGCCCTTGAGCCCTTCCTTGTTGTGGTACTTGAGCTTGCGGTAGTCGTCCAGGAAGCCGATGGCTCCCATCCACAGGGTGGCCACTATCATCAGTATCATGTACACGTTGGTGAGGTTGCCCAGAAGCAGGCACGGCACCAGGATGGCCATGATTATGATGATGCCTCCCATGGTGGGGGTTCCCTTCTTTTGCATCTGACCCTCCAGCCCGAGATTCCGGACCACCTCGCCTATCTGCATCTTCTGCAGGCGGTGGATTATGTTGCGTCCGGCCAGCAGGGCCAGCAGCAGCGAGAGGGCGAAAGCTATTCCGGTGCGGAACGTTATGTAGTCCATAAGCCTGGCTCCGGGTATGCCGGAGTCCTGAAGGCTTTGAAACAGTGAGTAGAACATGACTGTGTCGCGGGTTTATAGGTTGAGGCCGAGTGTGTCTGCCAGCACCTCGCGGTCATCGAAATGGTGGCGTACTCCGTTGATTTCCTGATAAGTCTCGTGCCCTTTGCCTGCCACGAGCACCACGGTGCCGGGAGCGGCCAGGGTGCATGCCGTGCGTATGGCCTCGGCGCGGTCGGTGATGCAGAGCGTGCGCCTCAGCTCCGCTTCCGAGAGGCCGGCCTTCATGTCCTCGATGATTGTTTGCGGGTCTTCTGTGCGCGGATTGTCGGAAGTGAGGATGAGGCGGTCCGAGCGGCAGGCGGCCTCGCGTGCCATCATGGGACGCTTGCCGTGGTCGCGGTCGCCCCCGGCGCCCACCACGGTTATGATTTCGCCTCGCGCTCCCACTATCTCGCGTATGGTGTCGAGCACGTTCACCAGCGCGTCAGGCGTGTGGGCGTAGTCCACTATGGCCGTCACTCCGGCAGGGGAGTGCATGGTCTGGAAACGGCCTGCCACAGGCACCAGGCGGCTCATGTTCACAAGGACCTCCTCAGGGTCGAACCCTGTCAGGATGGCCGCCCCGTACACAGCCGTGAGGTTATAGGCGTTGAAGCGGCCGGTGAACTGCACCTCCACCTCGCGCCCGTTGAGCTGGAGCAGGGTGCCGTCCAGGCGTGTCTCGAGCACCTTGCACCGGAAGTCGGCTCCTGTGCGCAGCGAGTAGGTGTATTTGCGTGCCCGCGTGTTCTGAAGCATGTATGCTCCGGCCTTGTCATCGGCGTTCACCAGGGCGAAGGCGTCGGATGGCAGCATGTCGAAGAACATCTTCTTGGCCTGCATGTAGTTCTCCACCGTGCCGTGATAGTCCAGGTGGTCGCGTGTCAGGTTGGAGAATACCGCCCCCGCGAATTTCAGTCCGGCTATGCGTTGCTGCACGGCGGCGTGGGAGCTTACCTCCATGAAAGCGTAGTCGCACCCCTCGTCCACCATCTGGCGCAGCAAGGCGTTGAGGGTCAGCGGGTCAGGAGTGGTATGGGTGGTCGGTATGGCCTTTGTGTCCACATAGTTGCACACCGTGGAGAGCAGACCCGCGCGGTAGCCTTCCAGGCGTGCCATCTCATAGAGCAGGGTGGCGGTGGTCGTCTTGCCGTTGGTGCCGGTCACGCCCACGAGCTTGAGCTGCGAGCTGGGGTGCCCGTACCAGGCAGACGCGAGCTGGCCCAGGGCCTTGGCCGTGTCCGCCACGCGGATATAGGTCACCCCGTTCTCGAAGGCCGAGGGAAGCTGCTCGCACACTATGGCGCCCACATGGGTGCTGGCCACCACCGGGATGTATTTGTGTCCGTCGGTGGTCACGCCTTTCACGGCCACGAACATCCCCTCCTTCTCCACCTTGCGGGAGTCGGAGTTCAGGCTCACTATATTCTTGTCGGTGTCGCCTATTATCTCGATCACCTCTATCTCGCGCAGTAAATGCGATAGTTTCTGTATCATGATTGTATGTCGTAAAATTCAGTCAATTCATTGTGTGCCACGGATTCGTGTCAAGAGCTCTTTTCGTTTTTCCATTGCAGCCATATTGAGCATTTCTGGCCTTTGGCTATGGGTGTGCCGGCTTTCAGGCTCTGGGAGGTGACATAGCCCGCTCCGTTGATGCGTTCCACGGTTATGCCCCGGCTCTCCAGCTCACGCACTGCGGTGCCCGCGTCCAGGCCGGAGACGTCCGGTACCGTGCCTTTCGTGCCTTTGTGCACTTTCATCTGGCGCGCCTGGGCTATGTTGAGTCCGGACGAGACTATGTAGGGGGCACCTTGCGTGTCGCCATAGAGTTGTACCGAGGATGCCTTGTTCTCCGCTGTGTACGAGGTGCTTATGTCGTTGAGCATTCCGCGTGCGAAAAGCTTGAGGGCCGTGTTGAGAAGCACGCGCCCGGGACCTCGCCCGGCAGAGGTGGCATGCGCGTCGGTGGTCATGAGCACCACGCAGCTGTATTTCGGGTTGTCATAGGGGAAGAATCCGCAGAAGGCGAAGCGCCGTTTGTTCTGGTCATAGGCGTGCAGCTTCTTGTAGTCGAAAGGCATCACGGTGCCGGTCTTGCCGCATACCTTCACCCTGTCGTCCTGTATGGCGCGGGCGGTGCCCCGTTTTCCCCACACCACCTCGTACAGGCACTCCTTGAGCTTCTGCGCGGTCTCCGGTGAACACACCTGCTCGCGTATGTAGCTGACGGGGAGAATCGAGTCATGGCCGTTCTCATCGCGCAGGGCGCGCACCAGATGCGGACGCACCAGCTTGCCGCCGTTGGCTATGGCGTTGTAGTATGCCAGGGTGTAGAGGGGCGGAATCTCGGTATTGTAGCCGTAGGCCTGGCGTGCCAGGTCGAGGTGGCGGGCCGTCATGGTGACGGGCCGTCCGTCGCGTTCAGGCACCAGGTCTGGCACGCGGGGTGTGGTCTCCCCGCCTATGCCTGAGCGCATCGGCTCGAAGAAGCCCATGTCTGCCAGGCGTTTGCGGAACCCTTGCGGGTCTTTGTCGTATTTGCGGAATATGACGCGGGCTATGCCCGTGTTGGATGAGGTCTCTATCACTTGCTTCATGGTCTTCATGCCCCCTCCGGCATGGTCCGACGTGCGTTGGAAAGGGGAGCAGTCCACCTGGTCCGTGACGCGCTTCACCAGGCCGTCCTCGAAGGCCACCATGAGCGAGATGGTCTTCATGACCGAGCCTGGCTCGTAGGCCTGCACGGCGCGGTTCATGGCCTCCACATATTCGCCTGTCACGGAGTCACGCTCCACATTGCTAATGGCCTTGATTTCGCCTGTGTTCACCTCCATGAGCACTGCGGTGCCCCAATACGCGCCCACAGAGTCGCACATCTTCAGAAGCTCGCCTTCCAGTATGTCCTGCATGTCGATGTCGATGGTGGTGAGTATGTCGTATCCGCGCACCGGCGGCACATCCACCCAGTCGCTC
The DNA here is from genome assembly GCA_900552315.1 of uncultured Bacteroidales bacterium. GTDB lineage: Bacteria > Bacteroidota > Bacteroidia > Bacteroidales > Muribaculaceae > Lepagella. The sequence continues at coordinate 12,195 of URZM01000017.1, forward strand.
AGGCCGTTGGTGAGCGCAACCTTGCGTGCCCGCCCAGGCTTCCCGTACAGCAGGGAGTCCAGGGCCATCTCCAGCCCGGCGTATCCTTTCACCTTGCCGCTTTTCTCGTCCTCATACACGCGGCCTATGCTCAGCCGCGCCATGTCTCCGAAGGGATAGACACGTATGATGTGTTCTTCTTTGTAGAGCGGGCATCTGTGCGACTCTCCCTTGATGTCCTTGAAGAAGGGCCACTTGCGTATGCGCTCATATTCCTCGAGCGTGAGCTTGGTGCCGATGGTGGCCGTCTTCTTGCGCTGCTTGAGCTTGTTGATGGCGAACTGCGAATGGAACAGGAAGCGCCACGAGTCCTCGCTCTTGGGGTCTATGGCGTGGTCCAGACCTTTCACACGCGGGTAATACACGTCCAGGGAGTCGGCCAGAGAGTCCAGGCTCGCCCATACCTTGGGCTTTATCTTCGTGAATTTGGGATGGCGCAGGTCCACACGCACGTCATACAGCGTCTGGTTGCAGGCCAGTATGTTGCCGTTGGAGCTGAGGATGCTTCCTCGCGTGGGGTAGATGACCGAGGTGTCGGCCATCTCCCGGGCGGCGCGGTCATTCCACTCCTGTGCCTCCACGATGGTGGTGATGGAGAGCTTGCCCACTATGCAGGCGCATCCTATGAGGAACATCAGCACGATACACCCGTATCGTGCCATGATGTGCTGGCGGTTGTTCAGTTTCTTCTTTGCCATGTCGACAGTCGGTGGTTCAAGTAGCGGTTAATCTCGTGGTATTATGTACGGGGGCTGCTCCTGATAGTCGAGGTCGAGATGCTGTTCGCGAAGCAGGCGCCGCATCTCGTTCTCGCGTATCAGGCTCATGTATTTGGCCTTCTCGTTGAGCTGTATGCTTTGTTGCAGCTCCAGCTCCTTGTGCAGCTTCTTTATTTCCTCCATCTTGGTCTGGTTGGTGTATCTCTGCCCTATGAGGGCTATGACCACCACCAGGGCTATGAGAATGAGCCACCCGTGGCGCTTGAAGAGCTCCAGGCTCAGCAGGCGCCCGCCGGTGATGGTGCCGAACACGCCGGGGGGCTTTTTCTTGTCCTTGGGGGCTTTCTTGGGGGTTTTGTTTATAGCCATCGGTGGAGTTGGTGAATGTGTGGTGTACTTGGTTTTGAGGAGGGGGCGGGGTAGAGGTCTCAGCCTTCGGGGGGTGTGTATTCGGCCACCCTCAGGCGCGCGCTGCGTGCCCTGGGGTTGCGTTCCACCTCGGTCGGGGAGGGGGATATGGGTTGCTTGCCCACGGTTCTCCAGGGGCACAGGTTACGCCCGAAGAAATCTTTCTGCACCTCCCCCTCCACATTGCCCGAGCGCATGAAATTCTTGACCATGCGGTCTTCCAGCGAGTGGTAGGTCAGGACCACGAGCCTGCCCCCGGGCCGAAGGACCCGCATCGTCGACTCGAGGAAATCAGAGAGTGCCTGCATCTCGCCGTTGACCTCTATGCGCAGGGCCTGGAACACCTGTGCCAGCTCCTTTTTCTCCTGTTTGGGGTTTATGGCAGGAGAGATGGCCTGAAGCAGCTGCCCGGTGGTGACGATCTCCTCGTTTGCCCTGGCGCCCAGTATTGCCTTTACGACAGGGTTGGGCCGTTTGAGGTCGCCGTATGTGCGCAGGATGCGGCTAAGGTGTTCGTCGCTGTATGTGTTGAGCACCTCGCGGGCGGTGAGCGGCGCGTTTTGGTTCATCCGCATGTCGAGCGGCGCGTCGTTGCGGAAGGAGAAGCCTCGCTCAGGGGTGTCGAAATGGTGGAACGACACCCCGAGGTCAGCCAATATGCCGTCCACCTGCTCGGCCTCGTAATACCGCATGAAATTTGCAAGATACCTGAAATTCGAGTGGACAAAGGTGAAACGCGTGTCGGCTATGCGGTTGGCGTATGCGTCCATGTCCTGGTCGAAGCTGTAAAGCCTGCCGTTTTCGCCGAGCGCTTCCATTATGGCTCTTGAATGTCCCCCGCCGCCGAATGTAGCGTCAACGTAGGTGCCTCCGGGCCTTATGTCAAGCCCGGCCATGCACTCTGTGAGCATCGCTGGTATGTGGTATACAGGTTCCTCCATTTTTATGGTGTTGATTGTCAGTCGGTAATGATGATGTGCATATCCGCCGCTTCCCCGGTTGACATCGCAATCGGGGATGCAGCGTCTCGCGCTCTTGTTTTGAGAGTGTAAAGTTAGTTAAAAATGTAAATAGTTTACATATCGAAATTGCATTTTTTGCTCCTTCGGGTCCAAAAAACTTATCTACATCCCCGCGAGTGGTCCTCGACGGCCTGCCGGTAGACCGACATAAGGCGTGCAGGTATGTCGGCGTTGCTGAAGCGGGCGGCATGGCGCAGGCCTTCCTCTATCATGGCGGTCCGCACTGTTTCTTCATTGATGACGACATCCAGCGCCTCGGCCAGCTCACGGGGGTCGTCCGGGTCTATGTATATCCCTTGCGTCCCTCCCGCCTCCTCAAGGCATGAGCCCTTGGCGGCGATGCACGGTATGCGGCTGTTGAGCGCCTCGAGCACCGGGATGCCGAACCCCTCGTAGCGCGAGGGATACACGGCGGCTTCGGCGCCTTGGTAGAGGGCGGGCAAGTCTTTGAAAACCACATTGTCAAGAACCTGCACGCGCTCGGACACACCGAGCCTGGCAGCCTCGCCCATCACCTTCTCAAGATATGCCGTCCTGCGGCCCACGAGGAGCAGGCTGTATTCCTGCGGAAGTCGGCTCAGTGCCTTCACCGAAACCATTGCATTTTTCCGCTTCTCAATGCTCCCGACCTGGATTATGTATGGTGTGCGGATACCATATTTCTCTTTTGTCCCGGCAATCTGGGCGTTGTCGAGGCGCTCGCGGAAAATGTCGTCGCACCCTTGGTAGACAATGTCTATTTTCTCTTCTCCGATTCCGTAAAACTCCATCACGTCTCGCTTGGTCCTCTCAGAGACGGCGATGACGCGAGTGGCGTGGCGGCATGCCCGCCCGTATTTGAAATCGTAAATTATACGGTCAGGGAGATTGTAACATTCGGGCATGCGGCGGTATATGACGTCGTGCATTGTCACTACCGACGGGATGCCGCTTTTGCTTATGTTGAGTGGCAGCTCGTTCGAGAGGCCATGAAACAGGTCTATCCCGTCTGTCTGGAACAGGTGTGTCATGCCTCGTGTGCGCCATAGACTTCCTCCCAGTGGAGCTTCCCCCTTTCCGGGCAGCCGGACGCTCACGTTTGAAAGCTCGCGGATTTTGTGCAGCCTCTCATTGTCGCCGTCGCGCGGTGAATAGAGCGTGAGCTGGAGTTGGGGATATGTCTCGGCAAGAGACTCCACCACCAGGCGTGAGTAGTTGCCAAGGCCAGTCATGTTGCGCAGGGCGCGTTTTCCGTCGAAGCCGATTTTCATGTCTTTTGTAATGTGGTGCAAATTTACGGAAAATCCTTCTTGTTCACAACCCCGTCAGAATACGATATTCCTCTATGACAGGGCTGGTGGCTCCTGAAATCCAAACCTCAGCGGCTCCAAGGCGTGCGATATGTTACATAATTTATTGTATGTCAATATATTATTGTTGATATTGAAAGTCTTGCATTTTAGGGTCAGAAAAATTAGAGCCAATGGCGTGTGCCCAATCTCAAAAAAAAATGTTATTTTTGTAAGCTATTATGTGGCAGAGTCCTGGACGACACTGCTTGAGATTTTGATTGGACCCGCGATGATTGAATTTCAGACATACGACGTTGAGATGCCTGTCATAGACATGGCTCGGATCCGCACTTGGATTGAGGAGGTTTGTCGGACCCATGACAGGATTCCCGGAAACCTCGTTTACCAGTTCTGCTCAGATGAGCATATTCTGGAGGTGAACCGCCAGTTCTTGGGACATGACTATTATACGGACATCATCACGTTCCCTTATTGCGAGGAGAATCGCATAAGCGGAGACATGGTCATCTCCCTTGACACGGTGCGCAGCAATGCCGTCGTGATAGGGGAGAGCTATGACCGTGAGCTCCATCGTGTCATAATACATGGAGTGCTTCATTTATGCGGCATCGACGACAAGGGCCCCGGCGAGCGGGAGGTGATGGAGCGCCATGAGAATGAGGCTTTGGCCCTTCTTGACCTCATGGTCTGATTTATTATATTCCTTGTTATGCGTTTGGACTACGATGTCATAGTTATAGGTGCCGGACATGCCGGTTGTGAGGCCGCTTGCGCTTCCGCCAGGCTCGGCGCCGATACACTTCTGCTCACGGCAGACATGAACCGGGTAGCGCAGATGTCATGCAATCCGGCTGTGGGAGGTATAGCCAAAGGTCAGATTGTCAGGGAGATAGATGCTCTTGGCGGCCAGATGGGTATTGTTGCCGACCGCACGGCCATACAGTTCCGCATGCTCAACCGGTCCAAGGGCCCTGCCGTCTGGAGTCCCCGTTGCCAGAGCGACCGCACCCGTTTCACTGACGAGTGGCGCCGCACGCTTGACTCTACGGATGGCCTTGACGTTTTCCAGGACATGGTTGTCAGGATGCTTTTCGATAAGGGAAGCGAGCCGGATGGCCGCCCATGCGTCAAGGGGGTGGTCACTGCGCTTGGAATAGAATTTACAGCCCGCAAGATCATACTTACAGCCGGGACATTCCTCGGCGGATTGATGCACTTCGGCCAGACCCGGATACCGGGTGGCCGTATCTGTGAGCCTGCCAGTGAGGGACTTACCGATCAGTTGCGTGGCATGGGCTTTGCCGTGGCGCGAATGAAGACGGGCACCCCTGTCCGCATCGACGGACGCAGCATAGACTATTCGCAGGTGCAGCGTCAGGACGGCGATGACCGTCTGGTGATGGGCGAGACTGACGAGACAGGGGCGATTACGGAGATGTTCGTGAAACGTGATTTCCACAAGTTCTCCTTCCTGCCTGAGGTGCATAGGGAGTTGCCTCCGCGTCCGTGCTACATCTGCCACACCAATCCGGAGGTCCACCGTATATTGCACGACAACCTGGACCGTTCCCCCTTGTATAACGGTCAGATACAGAGCATAGGCCCCCGTTATTGCCCCTCCATCGAGACCAAGATAGTCACGTTTGCGGACAAGGACAGCCATCAGCTGTTCCTGGAGCCGGAAGGGGAGATGACCCAGGAGTTTTATGTCAACGGTTTCTCCTCCTCCCTTCCTTGGGAGGTGCAGGTGGCGGCGCTCGAGCAAATACCCGCGCTCAGGAATGTGCATATATATCGTCCCGGCTATGCCATAGAATATGATTTCTTCGACCCTACACAGCTGACCCACGACCTTCAGACAAAGCTCGTGTCCGGGCTGTATTTCGCAGGCCAGGTAAACGGTACCACCGGCTATGAGGAGGCGGCGGGGCAGGGACTCATGGCCGGAATCAACGCGGCCAGAAGCCTCCGAGGGCAGGAGCCTGTTGTCCTCTCCAGGGAGCAAGCCTACATAGGCGTCCTTATCGATGACCTGGTGATAAAAGGAGTCGACGAACCCTACCGTATGTTCACAAGCCGTGCGGAATACCGCATACTGCTTCGCCAGGATGACGCCGACATGCGCCTGACCGGGCTTGGCCATGAGATAGGTCTTGCCTCAGACCGCAGGTATGATCTTATGGTCAGCAAGCGCACACAACGAGACGGGCTTATAGATTTCAGCCGCGCATATAAGGTAAAGGCGGAGATGGTCAATGATGCGCTACGCGCCATAGGTTCGGCGCCTCTTTCGGGAGGCATAAGGCTTATAGATCTGCTTGCCCGTCCAGGAGTGGATTTCGCCATGCTGGCTACCTGTCTCCCCGCGCTCGGGCGTTATATCGACGGGATAGAGACCGCCCGGCGAGAAGAAATAGTGGAGGCTGCGGAGATTCAGATGAAATATGAAGGTTATATAGAACGGGAGAGACAGTTGGCAGACAAGATACGCCGATTGGAATATGTGCGGTTGCCGGAATCCTTTGATTACGACAGCGTGACCGCGCTCTCCACGGAGGCGCGACAGAAGCTGTCCCGTATCCGTCCAGCCACCATGGCCCAGGCCTCCCGTATACCAGGTGTCTCACCCTCGGACATAAGCGTGCTTCTCCTCCTCTTGAACCGATAAACATAATTCATAAACGCCACGTAAATAAAGCGGATAGCCTCGTTTTGTTCCACGTGGAACATTTAAAAATCAATCAAAGCAATGAACCTTGAAGAACTGAAAGGAACCATCCGAGACATCCCTGATTTCCCCTCGAAGGGCATCATGTTCCGTGACCTCACCACAATGATTAAAGATGGCGAAGCGCTGCATAAGACCAGCGAGGCTTTGCGTGAGCTTTATGCCGACAAAGGCGTAACCAAGGTGGTGGGCATAGAGAGCCGTGGATTCATTTGCGGCTCCATTCTCGCCTATGAACTTGGTTGCGGTTTCGTCCCGGCACGTAAGCCAGGCAAGCTCCCTGCCGTCACCATCAAGAAATCATACGCCAAAGAGTATGGGGTGGATATGATAGAGCTGCACTCCGACGCCATCACCGAGAATGACGTGGTGGTGCTTCACGATGATTTGCTCGCCACCGGCGGCACGATGGCCGCTTGCTATGAATTGGTGAAGAGTCTCAATCCGAAAAAAATCTATATCAATTTCATCGTCGAGCTTACAGACCTCAAGGGTCGAGATAATCTGCCCAAGGATGTGGAGGTGACATCGTTGCTGAAGTATTGACGGCCTCTGTTCGACGCTGAGCCTGATGGAGGATTTCGCTATGTCTCCAAAAGAGAAGGATAACAAGTCCCGCAAAAGGATAGGGGAGTTCACGGTTCCGACAGTCGGTTCTATCGTGGATTCCCCACTTTCGTCATGCGATGGACACACGCCGGGCCGGGATATCCCTGGACCGTCCATCCCTGCCGATGGAACGGGCAGGCTTGCGGCTGTGGGTCGTCAGATAGACCATTCGGCGGACGTGCCGCTTGAAATAGATGCCAGACGCAGCAACACCGATATTTTTTATAATCGTCCCGGGCCTCTTCTCCGAGAGAAGATACTCTCGCTGCCCGATGAACCGGGGGTGTACATGTACCTGAACCGTGACGGGAAGGTGATATATGTAGGCAAGGCCAAGCGACTCAAAAGGCGCGTTTCATCGTATTTCAACCGCCGCCATGATTCCACCAAGACCAACCTGCTGGTGCGCAGTATCGTGGATTTGCGCTTCGTGGTGGTGCCGACAGAGGAGGACGCGTTGCACCTGGAGGACGCGATGATCAAGGAGTATCAGCCGCACTACAATATTCTCCTCAAGGATGACAAGTCGTACCCGTGGATTGTCATAACCGGCGAGCCTTACCCCCGTGTGTTCCTTACCCGCGACAAAGGGGAGGTCAAGGGCCGTTATTATGGTCCCTACGCCAATGTGAGCAGTGCCAAGGCCGTGCTTGACCTTATCAGAGATGTATATCCCATACGCAGCTGCCGCCATTTCATCGACAGCCAGTTTATAGAGCGTGGCAAGATCAGGCTTTGTCTCGACTATCATATCAAGAAATGCGGCGGTGCGTGCCAGGGATTGGTGAGTACCGATGAATACGGGGTATATATAAGCCAGATACGCAAGATACTCAACGGGGACACCGCCTCGTTGCTTCGTTATCTGCGAGACGAGATGGAGCAGCTGAGCGCAAAGTGGAGGTTTGAGGAGGCGCAGGAGCTGAAGCGCCGCTATGAGCTGGTGGAGAAATACCAGGCCAAATGTACCATTGTGCCCCCTGACGAGCATGAGTACGACATATTCGCGTATGATGACAATGCCAAGTCGGCCTACGTCAATTTCATGCACATACGCCACGGAGCGGTGGTGCAGAGCCTGACACTCGAATACCGCAAGCGCCTGGACGAGGGCCGTGAGCAGGTGTTGACCATGGCCATCGGGGAGATAGAGCGCCGCTTCGAGCGTAAATTTACTGAAATCATCGTGCCTTTCGAGCCGGACATGGAGTTTGAGGGAGTCGCCTTCACCGTGCCCCAGCGCGGTGACAAGAAGAAGCTGCTCGACGTGGGCCAGAAGAACGTGACCCGATTCCGCCTCGACAAGGAGAAGGAGGCGGACAAACGTGACCCCGAGCAGGCCGTGGAGCGACTTATGGCGCGTATGAAGGCTGATTTCCGGCTCACCGTAGAGCCCAGGCACATAGAGTGCTTCGACAACTCCAACATACAGGGCACGAACCCTGTGGCCAGCTGCGTGGTGTTCCGCAACGGCAAGCCTTCGCGCCGCGATTACCGGCATTTCACCATCAAGACGGTGGTGGGAGCCGATGATTTCGCATCGATGAAAGAGGTGCTTCATCGCCGGTACACACGCCTCATGGCCGAAGGGGAGGAACTGCCGCAGCTCGTGGTGGTTGACGGCGGTAAAGGCCAGCTCAACGCCGCCGTGGAGGCCTTCGACGAGATGGGCATACGCGGCAAGGTGGCGCTGATAGGTATAGCAAAGCGCCTGGAGGAGATTTATTTCCCCGGCGACCAGATACCTTTGTACATCGACAAGAAGAGCGAGAGCCTGAGGGTGGTGCAGCACCTGCGCGACGAGGCGCACCGCTTCGGCATCACGTTCCACCGCGACCGCCGCTCGAAAGGGCAGGTGGCCTCGGTGCTCGACACCATCAAGGGAATAGGCCCGAACACCATCACCACGCTCATAAAGCATTTCAAGAGCGTGAAGCGCATGCGTCTCGCCCCTGAGGACGAGCTGGCCAAGGTTATAGGCCCGGCCAAGGCGCGGCTTGTGAAGGATGCCATAGGCACGGAAAGTCCGCAGGAAAGAGAGAACGACGAAAATCACCCGGGCGTATGACAGAGAAAATGCAAGCCATAGTGTTGAGTGCTGTCAGACACTCCGACCG
>URZM01000018.1 GCA_900552315.1 uncultured Bacteroidales bacterium
CCCCCGCAACATTATATAGAGGGGTGTCCACAATGGCGCGGTCACACCGGCACAGAACCGGAGAGGCGACGGACGGTGTGCTTCAGGAGGGTGCCGTCGGGAAGCGTGTAGTCGCGGACCACGACGTATTGGCCTGGACAATTCTTTATCGGAAGAATCTGCTGGGTCATGTGTACCTCCACTCCGCCGTCGACAGGGCCTACGCATGGATTCCATTCCCGTGAGAGGCCTATGCTTGAACCGTAGAATATTGCCTTGGTCACAGGATATTCAATGTGCGTGGTGTCTCCCCGGGATTCAGGTGAGGCGTGACTTGTCTCGGAATGAACGGCCGCAGGAGCCAACAGCGCCACGGCAAGAATCAGCTTCTTCATAAAAAGGTATTATGCAATATGATAGGTATTCAAATTTAACCAGTGTCTCACGTCGTTCGGGCCGTTGTCGGCCTGCCGTGAGAGGCGTGCGGATGGTGGAAAAGGCGCAGGAACTCTCCTATCAGCAGCACGGGACTTGTAGCAGCCAGTATTATCAGCCAATCGAGGGGGCTGAGAGGGGTGACGTTGAAAAAGGCTCCTCCGGCCTGGACTATCAACACTTGTCCGATCACTATGACCGTCGCAATGCTCAGGAAGCCTCCGGCCCCCTTGAGGTGGAAGGCCGAGCGGCCGGTGTGGAAGGCGCGGGCGTTGAACATGTTCCAGAACTGCAGGAACACGAATATGGTGAAGAACAAGGACAGCTCCACGGGTGTGAGATTATGCCCTGGCGTAAGCGGGACCTGGAACACCTGCGTCATGGAGTGTATGTCGGTGTGCTGGAAATACCACAGGAGTCCCAGAAGCAGGGCCACGAACACCAGTCCTTCGCCTATGATAGACTTCCACATGTCGCGGTTGATTATGAACGCGGTGCGGCTGCGTGGCTTCTCGCTCATCACGGACACCGAGGGGGGCAGTGACGCCAGCGCCATGGCGGCGAAGGTGTCCATAATCAGGTTCACCCACAGCATCTGTGTGACGGTGAGCGGGGACTCGGTGCCCATGAAGGCTCCGCACAGCACTATGAGGCAGGCCACCACGTTCACTGTCATCTGGAACAGGATGAAACGCTGTATGTTCTGGTACAGGGAGCGTCCCCACATCACCGCGCGGCCTATGGATGTGAATGAGTTGTCTATGATGGTTATGTCCGACGCCTCTTTGGCCACTGAGGTGCCGTCTCCCATCGAGAGACCCACATGGGCGGCCTTCAGGGCCGGGGCGTCGTTGGTGCCGTCACCCGTGACGGCGACCACCTCGTTGCCGTATTGCAGGGCCTCCACGAGACGCTTCTTGTCCATGGGGCGCGTGCTATTATCTTGAGTTCCGGGGCCTGGAGCCGCAGCTGCTCGTCCGTCATGGCGGATATGTCAGCGCCGGTGGTGATATTGCGGTCCGAGTCCTTGGAGTCGTCCCAGAGTCCTATCTGCCGCCCTATCTCCTTGGCGGTGGGCGCGGTGTCGCCTGTCACCACCTTGACCTGTATGCCCGCGTCGAGCACCTGGCGCACGGCGGCCGGCACATCGGAGCGTACAGGGTCGGATATGGCGGCTATTCCGAGGAAAGAGAGCCGGTCGGCCACGAGGGCCGAGTCCTTGACACCCGGTTCGTCATCGGCCAGTATCTGATATGCGAAGCCGAGCGTGCGCATGGCCTGAGCCTGGTAGCCCAGCAGCACTGCGTCTATTCCCTCCTTGGTCAGACCTGACTTGTCCCGGCACAGGGAGAATACTATCTCCGGAGCCCCCTTCACGTACAATATACGTCTGCCGGAGGCGGAGCGCACCACTGTGGCCATGTACTTGCGCTCGGTGGAGAAGGGCACCTCGTTCTCCACTGTGGCCTGCCCGCGCAAAGACCGGTAGTCCACGCCTCGTGCGTGCATCCAGAGCAGGAGCGCACCCTCAGTGGGATTGCCGAGCACACGGGGGGTGGAGTCCGACATGTCGAGCTGGGCAGTGGAATTGAGGGCGAGACCCTCATAAATCACATCTTCGGGTGGATTGCCGAAGAACTCTGTCTTGTAGACCTGCATGCGGTTCTGGGTGAGAGTGCCGGTCTTGTCCGTGCATATCACGGTGGTGGCCCCCATTGTCTCGCAGGCGTGCATCTTGCGCACCAGGTTGTTGGTCTTGAGCATCCGGCGCATGGAATAGGCCAGAGAGAGGGTCACGGCCATCGGCAACCCCTCGGGCACAGCCACCACAATCAGCGCCACGGCTATCATCACGGACTGAAGCACCTCGGTGGAGAGGGTAATCCATGAGAAATCGGAGTTGGTTACGAAAAACATGACAAGCCTTCCGACCACCACCAGGGCGGCCACTATGTAGCTCATCTTCGAGATCAGCACACCCAGGCGCTCGAGCTGTTCGGTAAGCGGTGTCTTGACCGAGTTGTCGATGCGCGCTGCCTCGAACACCTTGCCGCTCTCCGTGGTGTCGCCAACTGCGGTGGCGCGCATCACCCCGTGTCCCTCCATCACGTTAGTGCCTTTCATCACATGGTCGGATGGGAATGTAGCCTCCGGGTCGAAATGTTCCGGATCCGTGGTCTTGTGGGCCATCGGTTCGCCGGTGAGCGTTGACTCGTCTACGTTCAGCGACATTGCTTCGAGCAGTGTTCCGTCGGCTGGAATCTCGCATCCTGTGTTGAGGATTATTATATCCCCGACCACCACGTCCTTCTTGGGAATCTCACATACGTTGCCGTCGCGTATCACCTGCACCGGGTCGTCATCGTTCACCTGGTTCAGCAGGTCAAACTCCTTGTCGGCTTTCATCTCGAAAAAGAATGAAAGCCCCGTGGCCAGTATAATGGCCATGAAGATGCCTGTCGGCTCGAAGAACACGCCTGCACCGTCATCACTGTGCAGGCCCCAGTACTCGTAGCAGGAAATACCGATGGAGAGCACACCGGCTATCATGAGAATTATGATGAGAGGGTCCGAGAACTTGGAGAGGAAGCGCTTCCAAAGAGGAGTCTTGGCGGCAGGGCTGAGCACGTTCATGCCATGCTGCCTGCGGCTCTCGAGCACCTCGGAAGAGGTGAGGCCTGTATAACGGGTATTTTCCATCAGTTTACAGCTAAGAGTTGTATGTCAAATATGAGTGTCGATCCGCCGGGTATGCCCGGCTGGTTCAGTTTGCCGTAAGCCTGCTCGGCAGGTATATATACCTCCCAGCGGTCTCCGGGACGCATCTTGCACAAGGCGATTGACCATCCAGGTATGAGGTCGCGCAGACGGAAGGCGGGAGGCGTGCCGCCACGACTGCTGTCGAATGTCTTGCCATTGATGGTCCTGCCCGTGTAATGTACCGTCACCACGCTTCCCCTGTTTGGGGAAACGCCTCCGGCGTTGCCGCTGTTCAGCACCTTGTAGAAAACGCCCCTGTCCAGGGGCTTCACGCCCGGCTCTTGGGATTTATCGGCGAGCCACTGCCTGTTTTTGAGTATATAGTCTTGTTTGCTCATCTTTTGGGGTATATATGATGCAGGACACCTTATGCAGGAAATCCTAACTGGATTGCAAAAGTACTCAATATATCCAATGCGCCCAAATTAAATTTTTGTTGCATGTATGAAATTGGAGGCGATGGAAAAAAGGTAATGATTGCATACATTTGGTTATCGTACATGCCGGGGCTTCTTATTAATTTTGCAGCCGGATAGGGCTGTGTGTCTATGGCCCGGACATCTTATGGATTTTGCCCGCGTGGACGGTCACTGCCTGTGGCTGTCAGAGGGCGCCGATATGTTTTTTAGTTATTATGTATATGATTGAGATAAAGGAAATTCCGTTTTCCGTACTGGCGTTTTGCATGTGTTTCCCGGTTATGGCGCATGGTTCGGAAGATACTGACAGTGTTCGCCAGTTGCCTCAGGTTGAGGTGGTGGCGGAGGCCGGGAAAGCTCCGGTGCAGCTGCTTCCGCTGGACGTGCGTGTCATAGACAGCGCCGAGATAGACGAGAGTCGTCAGGCCAACGTCTTGCCCGTGTTGCAGCACAGGGTACCCGGCATGTTCGTCACCCAGAGGGGCATGGCCGGTTACGGCGTGAGCAACGATGCCGCAGGGGCGGTGAGCGTGCGCGGGGTCGGCGGTGTAGGTAAGGTGCTGTTCCTGATTGACGGACAGCCCCAGTGGGCAGGCGTGTTCGGTCACTCCTTGCCTGACACATACGTGAGCGGAGACATAGAGAAGGCAGAGGTGGTGAGCGGTCCGGCTTCCATGCTCTACGGCTCTGGCGCCATGGGCGGCTCGGTTAACCTGATAACCCGCAGAGCCTCGGACCTTGGCTTGTCAGGCTCTCTGAGAACCATGGCAGGAAGCTACGGCACCATGAACTACGGGGGACGCGTAGGCTACAGCGACAGCAAGTGGCGCGCCTTGGCAAGCGCGAGCTATGAGCGTTCTGACGGCAATCGGCGCGGCATGGGGTATTGGCTCGCAAACCAGTATGCCAACCTGGAGTACGATTTCTCTTCGCACTGGGCGGCGGGAGCGAACGTCATGGTCACGGAGACCCGTGCCGAAAATGCAGGCTCGGTATATGAAGCGCGTCCGAAGGGGATGTGGACCAAGATGCTGAGAACCACCACGTCGGTGTTTGTCAAGAACAGATATGCGGTGACTCAAGGGGGCATACAAGCTTACTATAACTGGGGACGGCACAAGATAGATGACGGCCTTCGCAACGGGCAGCCACGTGACTACCTCTTCAATTCCAAGGACTACAATATGGGCATTACCGCCTACCAGACCGTGAAGCCGTGGGAAGGGAATGACCTTAGCCTCGGTGTGGATTTCAAGCATTGGGGCGGCAGCGCATGGAACTCCAAGAAGGAGGACGGAGCCAAGACCATGATCACGGACAGGCACGTCAACGAGATTGCGGGCTATGCCATGATGCAGCAGGCGTTCTTCAGCGATGTGCTGAACCTGAACGCGGGGGTGCGCCTGGAACATTCCTCGCAGTTCGGCAACGAATGGGTGCCTCAGGCAGGATTCATATTCCGGCCGTTGGAGCGTGGGAGCCTTAAATTCAGTTACGGCAAGGGGTTCCGTTCCCCGAACATACGCGAGCTGTATATGTACGGGCCGCGCAATCCCTATCTTGAGCCGGAACGCATGAACAGTTTCGAGGTGGAACTGCGTCAGAGCATCGCGGGATGTGTGGACGCCGGGCTGGCGCTCTATTATATAAACGGCGACAACCTTATCCAGCAGGTGATGGTGGACGGGTCTGCGCTGAACATGAACACCGGCAAGTTCATCAACAAGGGCTTTGAACTCGACATGTCATGGCTCGTAGCTCCGGATTGGTCCGAAGAAGATCCTGCTGCGCTGCGACTTCAACGTTCCCCAGGACAAGGTGACAGGCGAGATCACCAGCGACAAGCGTATTGTGGCCGCGCCGCGCAACAAGCTTTTCGGAGAGGTGGATTTCACGCCGGGGCATTGGTCGTTCAATCTCAATGTGCAGGGCATCTGGGGGCTTTATACGGAGCGCACCACGGAGAGTTATGTCCTGCTGGGCGCAAGGGCTGCCTACACCGTGCCGTCGGCCACCCCGCTGACTCTCTTTGTGAAAGGCGAGAACCTGACCGCTGCCAAGTATCAAATCAATTACGGGTTTCCGATGCCGCGTGCCACGTTCATGGCCGGGGCGGAAATCAAATTCTGAACAAATCAAAAATCGACGATATGAAACCATTTATAGTGTGCCATATGATGGAGTCGGCAGACGGACGTGTGGCTTGTGACATGGTAGACAAGATCAGCGGCGACGAATATTATGAGGCTCTCGACTCGTATGGCTGCCAGGCTTTTGTGGAAGGTAAGCTCTCCTATCAGATACACCATTGCGGATTCATCCCTTTCAAAGCCACAGACCCCGCTCCGGTGGGCAAGGAAGATGTGTTTGTGGGCGAGAGAGGGGAGTCCCTTTCGGTGTCGGTGGACACACATGGCACGTTGCTGTGGGAGAACGGCGACAACAAGGGGCGCGTATGCCTGGTGAGCGAACAGGCTCCGGTGGAGTATCTGCGGTATCTCAAGGACAAAGGTATTTCTTACATAGCCACAGGCAAGGAGTCCATCGACCTTCCCCGTGCCATGGAGTTGCTGGCCGGGCATTTCGGTGTGCGACGCTTGGCCGTGGTAGGCGGAGGCAAAATAAACGGAGGCTTTCTGGCAGCGGGACTTATCGACGAGCTTAGCGTGATGATAGCACCCGGCATCGACGGTCGCACCGGGCAACCCTCCCTTTTCGACGGTATCCGGGACAGGGACGGCTTTTTGCCATGCAAATTGGCCCTAAGGGAAGTCTCCACAGTCGGCGACAGCGTGATTTGGGCCAAATACGGAGTGTTGTAGTGAACTTTATGCGTGGATGGTATGTTGTAGGTGCATAATCATTAAATCATAGTATTGTATTATGAATTATCTGACCCAAGACAAACTCGTGATAGTGGGAGCCGCCGGCATGATAGGCTCCAACATGGCCCAGACAGCCATCATGATGAACCTTACCCCCAATATCTGCCTCTATGACCCGTATGCGCCCGCTCTGGAAGGAGTGGCTGAGGAATTGCGCCATTGCGGTTTCGAGGGAGCGAATATCACATTCACTTCCGACATAAAGGAGGCTCTGACCGGAGCCAAGTATATAGTCAACTCGGGCGGTGCCGCACGCAAGGCCGGCATGACCCGCGAGGACTTGCTCAAAGGCAACGCGGCCATAGCCGAGCAGTTCGGTAAGGACGTGAGAAGCTATTGTCCGGATGTGAAGCATATAGCCGTTATATTCAACCCTGCCGACATCACGGGCCTGATTACGCTCCTGTACTCCGGCCTCAAGCCTTCGCAGGTGACCACGCTTGCGGCGCTCGACAGCACGCGTCTGCGCAGCGAGTTGGCCAAGTATCTGCATCTTCCCGCAGACGAGATCAAGAATTGCCGCACCTATGGCGGCCACGGGGAGCAGATGGCGGTGTTCGCCTCTACCGCCACTGTCGCAGGGCAGCCCCTTTCTGAAATCATAGGTACCGAGAAGATGCCCGATGAGGCCTGGGAGGAGATCAGGACACGTGTGGTGCAGGGAGGCAAGAACATAATCGACCTCCGAGGCCGCTCGTCGTTCCAGAGTCCCGCGTACCTCTCGATTGAGATGATTGCCGCAGCTATGGGCGGAAAACCATTCCGGTGGCCGGCCGGTGTATATGTCAACAATGACCGTTACAGCCATATAATGATGGCTATGGAGACCGATATCACCGCCGACGGCGTAAGCTGCACTCCGGTGAAGGGTACTCCCGAGGAGCAGGCCGAGCTTGACAAGAGCTACAAGCACCTTTGCGCCCTGCGCGACGAGGTTATAGCCCTTGGGGTGATGCCTCCCATAGAGGATTGGACCTCGCTCAATCCCTACCTTGACGAGAAGACTTGCTGATGGTGATAGCGGCAAAAGATTTCAAGACAGAATATGGAACACTCCGCATAGGCGAAATCGCCGGTGCGGTGTGTTTCTGTTATTTCACGCATGGGCCGGAGGTGTCTGCCCGTGTGGCACGAGAGCTTGGCGCGAGGCTTGTGTTTTGCTCGACTCCCCTGCTTGAGAGGGCGGCTGTACAGATGGCAGAGTACCTGTGTGGTAAACGTAGGTCATTCGATATACCGGTCAGGCTGGTGGGGACTGATTTCCGCCGCAAGGTGTGGACAGAACTGATGAGGGTGGAATATGGCAGCACGGTGACCTATGGCGAGTTGGCCGAGAGAGTGGGGCATGGCGGTTCCGCACGTGCCGCAGGGGGCGCTGTAGGGGCGAACCCTCTGTTCGCTATAGTGCCGTGTCACCGTGTCAAGGCAGTCAAAGGACTCGGCGGCTTCGCGTGGGGAGTCGGCATGAAGGCCCGTTTGCTTCAGATGGAGGCGGGGAACGTGGGCATACTTGGGCAATGATTGAATGAGGACAGAACAGGTGATGGGGCATCTATGCCGGGCCGTTTTTGGTTCGGTCTGCTTTTTTAACTAACTTTGCAGGGAATAATAATGCTTTTTACATGGTTTCTACTGACATGCTTCTGTTGATTCCCGACACCGTGATGGCCCTGTTGCCCACTGCCCAAGACATTTTCTCCTGGTTTGTGGAACACGCGAACTATTGGTTCGTGTTTGTCTTCATGGTCATAGAGAGTTCCTTCATCCCGTTTCCTTCGGAGGTTATAGTGCCTCCGGCCGTGTACCTGGCCTGCAACAATATCGGTGCTGGAGCCGGCATGGATCCCGTGATGGTCGTTGCCCTCGCCACTGCCGGGGCCTTGTGCGGGGCTTATGTGAACTACTATTTGGCTTTGTGGATAGGGCGTCCGTTGGTGTATCGGTTCGCGGATAGCAAGTTCGGCCATGCGTGCCTCATAGACAGGGCCAAGGTGGAGAAAGCCGAAGCATATTTTGACAAGCATGGAGCCGTCTCCACTTTTGTAGGACGGCTTATCCCCGCCATACGTCAGCTTATATCCATCCCTGCCGGGCTGGCAAGGATGAACGTGGGCGTTTTCACGCTGTTCACCACCTTGGGCGCACTGGTCTGGAACGCCGTGCTCGGCTTGCTCGGCTGGTGGCTTGCCGAGTCTGTGCCTTATGACAGGCTGCTGCCGCAGATAGAGAAATACAACCATTACCTGACTTACATAGGTCTGGGCATAGGCCTGGTATGCGTGTTGATAATCGCGCGCAACGTGATGAAGGCCAAGAAACAGAAAAACCAATCCAATATCTGAATACACGATGAAAGTATCCCCCTCGCTTCTTTCGGCCGATTTCGGCTGTCTGGCCCCGGATCTGGACATGATCAATGCCTCGGAGGCCGATTATCTGCACCTTGACGTCATGGACGGCGTGTTCGTACCCAACATCTCCTTTGGCTTTCCTGTGATGCAGGCGGTGGCCAGGCGCTGCACCAAGCCGCTCGACGTGCATCTCATGATAGTGGAGCCGGACAAGTGGATTTCCCAAGTGCGTGACCTGGGCGCTGAGATAATGAACGTGCATCAGGAGGCATGTCCGCAACTCCACAGTGTGGTGCAGCGCATCCACAATGCAGGCATGAAGGCCGGCGTCACCATCAATCCGGGAACTCCGGTATGTATGCTGGAGGACATCGTGGAGGACGCCGACCTGATTCTTATAATGTCAGTGAACCCGGGTTTCGGCGGTCAGAAATTCATTCGCCATTCCCTGGACAAGGTGCGTCAGTTGCGTGAACTGATAGACCGTACAGGCTCCAAGGCGGTGATAGAGGTCGACGGCGGTGTGAACCTTCAGACCGGGAGGGAGTTGGCCGAAGCCGGAGCGGACGTGCTGGTGGCAGGCAGTTTCGTGTTCGGAGCCGAAAATCCCGCCGACACCATCCGCCAGCTCAGGCAGCTTTGATAAAAAAATGCCGGGAGCATGTAGTGAATTGTCCCGGTTTGCGTCTAAACAAAACGAGGGCCGTCGCTCAGGCGGCCCTGCTTGATATAATAACCTCTTAACCTATATGTCAGACGGAAACATTCTTGAAATCAGTCATCTGGTGAAGACCTACGGCGAGCACCGCGCGCTGGATGACATCTCCCTCAACGTGGGGCGTGGAGCCATATTCGGGCTGCTCGGACCCAACGGGGCCGGCAAGACCACGCTGCTGCGCATCATCAACTCCATTCTGGTGGCGGACAGCGGCCAGGTACGCATCGGCGGCAAAGAGGCTGAGCTGGGCGTCACCACCCGCAACATAGGATATATGCCCGAGGAGCGCGGCCTGTACCCCAAGATGAGGGTCGACGAGCAGATCATGTATTTCGGCCAGCTCAAAGGCTGCGACAGGGAGACACTTCGCCGCAACATGGCGGAGTATATGGACATCTTCAATATCCCCGAGAGCGACCGTCACCGCAAGGTGGAGGAGCTTTCCAAGGGCAACCAGCAGAAGGTGCAGATACTCGCCACCGTGGTCCATCAGCCCGAGCTTATAATACTGGACGAGCCGTTCTCAGGCTTCGACCCCATCAACGGCCGCCTGCTCACACAGCTCATAGCGCGCCTGCAGGAGCAGGACAGCACCATCATACTCTCCTCGCACAACATGCCTGCCATAGAGGAGATGGCCACGCACATAGCCCTTATAAACAGGGGCCGGCTTCTGCTCGACGGCGATGTGGATGAAATCAAGGAGGCCAATAAGACCGGGGTACTCGAAATCTCAGTGTCCGCTCCCCTGAGCATGGAGCTTGCTCTCGACTCTCCCTGCATAGCCTCAATAAAGCCGGTGGAGTGCCACCGCAAGAACGCGTGCGCCTATCAGATAGTTCCTGTCCCCGGGGCTTCGAACAACGACAGCCTGGCGGCCATAGCCATGCAGGGCAATATACTGAGGTTCGAGGAACTGCTGCCCTCGCTCACCGAACTGTTTATACGTTACACCAACTCAACCCAAGACACACAGACACTATGAGCAAGCTATCAACCATGATATCCATGGAGTACCGCATGGATATAAAGACCAAGTCCTTCTGGGTCTCCACTTTTCTCGTTCCGGTGCTCATAGTGGCCTTCGGAGTTTTTATAGGTTACATGACCGCAGAGAGCGACGCCATGAAGACGATGAGCCAGTCCACATCTCCCCAGCCGTCCGAGGACATGACCGGCATGCAGGCATTCGGCATGATATGCGGTGTGTTTCTCACCATGTTCGTCATCATGTACGGGGCGCAGATATTCAATAAGGTGAAGACCGAGAAATGCAACCGCATAGTCGAGGTGCTTGTGAGCTGCGTGTCGGGCCGCTCGGTCATGCTCGCCAAGGTGATAAGCGTGGCTTTGGTGGGGCTCACGCAGATGTTGGTATGGGGCCTCCTCGTGGTAGGTATCCTGATATGCGTGGCCATGTTCGTGCCTGTCGACATCGATTTCTCCGTCCTTATGAGCGGCGAGGTGATAGTCGGGTGCGTGGAGGCGTTGCTGTATTTTGTGGGCGGATTCGTGTTCTACGGCGCCCTTTTCGCCGCAGCCGGGGCGCTCACGGACCGCAACAATGAGAACCAGGGTTATCTGTCCCTGCTCATGATGCTTCTCATGGCATCGTTCTACATCGGTATATTCGCCACCGATGCCGAAGGCAGCACGCTGGCCACGGTATGCTTTTATCTGCCCTTCACCAGCTCCACCGTGGGCGCCGTGCAGTCCATAGCCGGAATCGCCACTTGGTGGGAGAGCCTGTTGAGCCTGGTGGTGCTGTACGGCAGCGCCGCCTTCGCGCTGAGCATAGCTGGAAAGATATACACGAGCGCCGTTCTGCTCAAGGGCAAGAAATTCACGCCTCGCGACATCCTCACCTTCCTCAAGGCCAAATAACACACCGTTTGCGGTATATTACGAGCAGGAGGCTGTTTCAAAATCTCTGATTTTGAAACAGCCTCCTGTGGTTCGTCAGGATGACTGACAAGCAAGGCGCTGAGGCTTGGAACTATGGGGGAGCGTTTTTCAGCACATGGCCGGGTACGAAGCCCGATAGCGACACCACAGCATATCGGCCGTGATGACGCGCCGCCCTGCCTTGTGCCAGTGCCTTGCTTCGGTTTTGCTGAACGCCATGTGTTTTCCGGCCTGCCGAGTGAGGCGGCTTCCGGCAATATAGGCGCCGAGCGGGATTTTTCAAAATTAGCGTTTGTTTTTCAATACCCTCTTATGCAGGGTCCTGGTAGGCGGCCGGAAGGGCGCTGTTGATTTCGGCGCGGCAGTCGGCCATCAGCTTTTTGGTGTTGAACCCTTTCTCGCCTGGAGTTATGGGTCTGTGTATAGTCAGCGTGATTGTGCCGGGAGTGATGTTGTAGGTGTGGCGCGGCATCACCTTGAAAGCCCCGTCTATGGTGATGGGGACCACCGGCATGCCGAACTCGCCGGCCAGCATGAAGGCTCCGCGCTTGAAGGGTATCATGTGGCCGTCATGGCTTCGGCTGCCCTCAGGGAATATGACCACGCTCATGCCTTGTCCGAGCATCTTCTCCGCATCGGATATGGTCTGCTTGATACCCGCCACCGAACTGTCGTCCACGAACACATGTCCCACCGTCTTGCAAGTGAAGCCCACCATAGGCACCTTCTCCAGGCTCTTCTTCATGAGCCATTTGAATTTGTGGCCGAGGAATCCGTAAATGGCCCAGATGTCGAAAGCCCCTTGGTGGTTGGCCACGAAGACGTAAGACTGATTCCGGTGAAGCAATTCCCTCCCCTTGACCTTGACACGCACGCAAGCCAGGGCGCACACGCATCGTGACCACACCATGGGAACCCAATATCCTCCCCATCTATGGCCCGCCACCAGGGTGCCGAGCAAGGAGAATATACAGGCCAGGAGGGTGATAATCACCATTATAGGGGCGGCGATTACCCACTGATATACGCGGAAAAGATATTTCATGCGGCAAAATTACTAAAAAACGCCCAAACGCCGAAATCCCTTTTGGAGATAATTGTTTGTGGAGGATGCGAGTGGAGAAGGGGATACCCTTGACTCGGTTTTCCAGTTCGATTTGGAATCTTCAGGCGAGTGGATGATGTCAGTGGTCGAGCAGGTCCTTGTATAGGTCGAGGTAGGCGGTGGCCAGGGCTGAGGGGTCGAACCGAAGGATGTTCTCGTAACCTCTGGCGGCAAGGTCTCGTCGCAGGCTTTGGTCTGAGGCGAGGCGTGCCAGGGCCGATGCGAATGCCTCTTCCGTGAAATTATCGGCCACAACCGCACCCTCTCCGGCTGTCTCCATGCAGGCCGCGCAAGGCCCTATTAATACCGGACATCCGTGCGACTGTGCCTCGACGACAGGGATGCCGAAGCCTTCGTGGGCGCTGGGATACAGAAGGCACAGCGCCCCTGCGTACAAGGCGCTCAGGCTCTTGCGGTTGGGGAAAGGGATTACTTTGATGTCGGCTGTTCCCGGCAGTGTGCCGATGAGTCTCTTCTCGGAGTCGGTGAGAGGCGCTCCGGCGATGCGCATTGCAAGGCCGGAGCTGACGGTGGCCCGGAGGGCGGCGGGAAAATTCTTGTAGGAGTCACGACCTCCCACGAACAGCACATAGCCGTCCTCGCGGGGGGAGGTGTCGCGGGTGAAGGTGCATGGGGCGCACACGGCCGGGTTCGGGATCACGGTGGCATGCATGCCTGGGAAACGGTCCTGCAGCTTGCTCCGGGTGGTGTGGCTGACGGCCGCTATGGCGCTGGCATGACGCAACGCCCTGCTTTTCTGCCGTGAGTGTACCCACCTGGCGAGCGGCGCATGCGCTCCGGCCTCCTCGTAGATGAAGTCGTGGAGCGTCACCACGTTCCGTGCCAGTGGAGAGGGGCAGGTGCGGTAATAGGAGGAGTGGAAGATGAAAGGGGCGTCCCCCCTCAGGCGGACAGGCATATACCTGTCCAGAGCCAGGGGGAGACGCTTTGAGTTGATGATGCGCGAGGAGGGTATGTCCAGCCCGGAGCGGAAAATGTTGCCCCGAGCGTCCTCGCGCTCCAGAAATTCTATGTCGAGCTCGGGCCGCCTAAGCAGCTCACGCACGAGAATCGCCCAGGCACCTGATATTCCACCCGCCTTTTGCAGGGAAAATATTATGTTGTCCAGTACGATTCTCATGCCTGTGCCCGGGTTGGCGTGCGTCAGCCGCAGTGCCAGTATTTGCGCACCAGGTCCATCATGGCGCCGGGAGAGGCGTTCACCTTGGCGCGCAGGTCACCGTCATGGTATTTGCGCAGGGCGGCCACTATGCCGTCTATCATCTCGGAGCTGAACACGTCGTACTGCTCGTAGACGGCGCGCTGCTTCTCCAGGCAGTCGGCGGAGGCCATGCAGCAGTCGGGCAGAGTGGCCAGGGAGGCCAGCTTGTCCTTGTTCTCGTCCTTGTGTATGTTCACGGCCACGTATGTGTCCTTGGCCACCTCCAGTGCGTCAGGCATCTCGAAGCCGTGGCGGGCGGCCACCGTCATGCCTGCCAGCAGCTGGTAGATGTCGGCCGAGCAGTCGGAGCTGCGAAGCTCTGCGGTCTGCTTCTGTGCGGGGGGCACGATGTCGTCCTTCTCCAGCGGGTTGGCCTGGGCGCACATGTCCACCTTGCCGGTCCAGCCCAGAGGCACGCGCACCAGCACGGAGCGGTTGCGGTCGCCCCAGCAGATGTTCGTGGGAGCCTCCTGGTGAGGCACCAGGCGCAGGTAAGAGGTAGGCACCTTGTTGCCGAAAGCCGTGATGGAGGGAGCCATGGTCAGTATGCCGGCTATGGCCTTGCGTGCCTCGTCGGAGAGCGTGCCCTCGGCGTTTGTCATCACGTTCTCGTCGCCGTACATGAGCTTGAAATGGATGTGCAGACCCGAGCCGGCCTTGCCTGCCGTTATTTTGGGGGCGAAGGTCACGTCCAGGCCCATCTTCTTGCCCAGGTTGCGGATTATCCACTTGGCGAGCATGAGGGTGTCGGCAGCCTCGGTGGAGGGTACGGGGAGGAACTCTATCTCGTTCTGCTCATAGACCTTGCCGTCGAGCGTGAAATTGCCCACCTCGTTATGGCCGTACTTGATCTGGCCACCGGTGCGGGAGATGTATTCCATGCACAGCGTGCGGAACTCGTTGAACTTGGCATACGGGCCGCTCTCGTGATAGCCTTTCTGGTCGGTGGCGGGATACAGGCCCTCGTCGTCGGCTATAACATAATATTCCAACTCGCCCATGGTGTAGAAATCCAGCCCGGTGGTCTTGCGGAACGACTCGCAAGCCTTCTGGAGGGTGTATTCAGGGGAGGTCTTGAGCGGATGGCCGTCCTTGTCGAAGAAGGACGCGAGCATGGTGAGGGTGGGAACCTCGGCGAAGGGATCCACGAAGGCGGTGCGGTAACGCGGTATCACATAAAGGTCGGAGTTGCCGGCCTCGATGAACGGGAACAGGCTCGAGCCGTCCACGCGCTCGCCGAAGGTGAGTATGGACTCCAGATATTCCTCGGAGTTGATTACGAAATTCAGTGTCTTGAGGCGCTGGTCCCCTGCCGGATACATGAAATTCACCATCTTGATGCCGTTCTCGCTGATATAGCGGATTATGTCGGCACGGCGGAAATCTTTGGCCTCTTTCTGGAGGTACTGCACCAGTTCGTTGGGGCAGAGCTTGATTTTTGGATTCATGGTTTTAAGGTGTTTATATGTTTATGGTATTGTATTGTATTGTATTGGTTTTCAAGGTATGTAAGGATATGGTGGCGCGGATACCGATGCCTGCGCATGCCGCATCCGCGCCGCCTGGGTTATATGGCCGAGCGGATGACTCCGCGCTCGGAATTGCGCACGAAATCCACTATCTCGTCGCGTATGGGGCACGCCTGTATTTTTTCCAGCACGAGTTTCACCGCGTTGGTGATGTTCAGGTCCGTGAGGTAGAGAAGGCGGTACACGGCGGCAATCACGTCGATGTCTTCCTGCTTCATGCCGCGGCGGTGCATCCCTATGGTGTTCAGGCCGACGTATGATATGGGTTCACGCGCTGCTTTCACATAGGGGGGGATGTCCTTGTTGACCAAGGCTCCGCCTTGCAGCATGATTCCTTTGCCCAGGTGACAGAACTGGTGTATGAGGCTTCCGCCGCCTATTACGGCGTAGTCGTCCACCACCACCTCTCCCGCCAGCTGGGAGGCATTGGAGATTATGATATTGTTGCCCAGGCGGCAGTCATGCGCTATGTGCGTGTAGGCCATGATCAGGCAGTCGGAGCCGATCACGGTCTTCCCTTTGGAGGCGGTGCCGCGATGGACGGTCACACATTCGCGGAGCACGGTGTTGTCGCCTACATGTACGGTGCTGTATTCCCCTTTGAACTTTAGGTCCTGGGGCACTGCGGCAATGACGGCTCCGGGGAAAATCTTCACTCCGGCGCCGATGCGGGCACCGGGAAAGATGGTCACGTTATTGCTTATCTGGCAGCCGTCGCCGATTTCCACATCCTCGCAGATGGTGGTGAAATTGCCTATCTCGACATTCTTGCCTATGACTGCGTCCTTGTGGACACAACTGAGAGCTAAACTCATGAAGCTGAAAGGTTTATTTATTCTTTATTATCTGAGCCATGAACTCGGCCTCGCATACTATCTTCTCGCCCACGAAGGCATAACCCTTCACGGTGGCGCAGCCACGGCGTATCTCGGTGGTGAGGGCCACATGCAGGAGCAGCGTGTTGCCGGGCACCACCTTCTGGCGGAATTTCACATTGTCTATCTTCATGAAATATGTGGAATAGCGCTCCGGCTCCTCCACATTGTTGAGGACGAGGACACCGGCCGTCTGGGCCATGGCTTCCACTATGAGCACTCCGGGCATCACAGGCTCCTGGGGGAAATGTCCCTGGAAGAACGGCTCGTTGACCGTGACATTCTTTACGGCCACGGCATGCTTCTTGTCCATCTCTATGATTTTGTCCACGAGAAGGAAGGGGTAGCGGTGGGGCAGCAACGCGCGAACGCCGTTCACGTCGATGAGCGGAGCCTTGTTCGGATCGTATACCGGAGACTGGATTTCGGTATGCTTCACCTCTTTACGGAGCATGCGTGTGAACTTGTTGTTGATGCCATGTCCGGGACGCACCGCCACCACGCGGCCCTGGATAGGCCGGCCCACGAGGGCTATGTCGCCGATGAGGTCCATGAGTTTGTGGCGGGCAGGTTCGTTGTCCCATTTGAGCGGGGTGTCGTTGATATATCCCAGGTTGTCGAGCTTGCGCTCCGGCTGGCCGGTAAGGCTGCATATCTTGGCTATCTGCTCTTCCGATATTTTCTCATCGTAAATCACGATGGCGTTGTCCAGCGACCCTCCCTTTATCAGGCCATGTTCGAGCAGGGGCATGATCTCACGCACGAACACGAAAGTGCGCGCGCTCGCAGCCTCGGTCTTGAAATCGGCCATGTCGTCGAGCATCGCAAATTGGTTGGGAATGATGGGGGAGTTGTATTCCACCATCACCTGGGCGCTGAAATGGTCGTCCGGGTAGAGGGTGATTGTGGAGCCGGTCTCCTCGTCTTTAAGAGTGGTCTTCTGCTTTATGATATAGAAATCCTTGTCCGCTTTCTGCGCCAACGTGCCTGTTTTCTCTATCTCGCGCATGTACTCGATGGCGGAGCCGTCCAGGATGGGCAGCTCAGGGGCGTCTACCTCTACCAGACAGTTGTCTATGCCGGAAGCGTAAAGCGCCGATAGCGCATGCTCCACAGTGCTGACACGCACGTCTTTCTTGCCAAGCACGGTGCCTCGGGTGGTGTCTACCACATTTTCGGCCAAGGCGTCGATCACCGGTTTGTCCTCCAGGTCTATGCGCTGGAACTTGATGCCATGGTTCTCCGGAGCCGGTTTGAAGGTTGCCGTGATTTCCAGGCCGGAGTGAAGGCCGCGCCCTTTGACGGTGAAAGGTGCGTTGAGTGTAAGCTGGTTCATATTGTTGTCTTGTGTTGATTTATCGGTTTGAATGTTTGTGCTGAGGGAGGTGGCGTTCCTTATGGCGGCAAGAGAGTGGCTGGCGTGTCATTTTTTACGGAACAGGGACTCCAGACGCTTTATGTACACCTGGTTGCGTGCGAATGTCATAGCGTCCACGGCTGGGTAGCCTATCAGGCGTTTGCCGTCTCCCACGTTGTTGGGTATGCCGCTCTGCGCGCCTATCTCATTGCGGGAGCCGACGGTGATATGTCCGGCGAACCCTACTTGGCCGCCCACCATGTTGTTGTCTCCTATATGGGTCGAGCCGGCTATGCCTCCCTGCGCCGCGAACACATTGTCGCGTCCTATCACCACATTATGGGCCACCTGTACCAGGTTGTCGAGTTTCGTGCCTTTGCCCACTACGGTGTGTCCCATAGTGGCTCGGTCCACGCAAGTGTTGGCTCCGATCTCCACATCATCCTCCAGAATCACGTTGCCCGTCTGGGGAATCTTGGCGTATCCGTCCGGACCGGGGGCGAAGCCGAATCCGTCGGCGCCTATCACCGCACCAGAATGTACGATGCAGCGAGCCCCTATCACGCATCCCGGATAGACGCGCACTCCGGCATAGATGACAGCGTCCTCACCTACCGTGCAGCCGTCGCCCAGGTATGCTTGCGGATATATCATGGCTCCTTTGCCTATCTTCACGCCCTTGCCTATGTAGGCGAATGCGCCTATGTACGCGTCTTCGGGAATCACTACGCCCTCGGCCACGAAACAAGGCTGTTCCACACCGCGTGGCCTGGGCTTGAGGCTCTCCACGTATGACATCAGATGCGCCAGGGTGGCGTAAGGGTCCGCCACACGTATAAGGGTGAGGTGACCGGGCAGAGGGCGCTCAGGTGTGAAGTCATCCTTCACAAGCACGATGCCGGCCCGGGTGCTATATATATGGTGTGTATATTTGGGATTTGCCAGAAAAGTCAGCGAATCGGGCGTGGCCTCTTCTATCTTGGAGAACGTACAGACTTTGGCGCCGGGGTCGCCTGATACGGTTCCGCCGACGAGCGCTGCCAAGTCTTTAGCTGTAATTTCCATAGTCATAAGTTCAGGCGTCGCTGCAAGAGGTCTGCATGGAGAGCGCGGCGCGCGTTGAAATGTTGAATATTAGTCGTTTCAGAGAATGTCGGACTTAAAAAGGAGATTCATAGCCATGGGGATGGCGTATTCTGTATCCCTGTGTCGAATCCGGATATCCTCTTCATTTTTAATCAGTCAATTAGCGGGGAAGCAGGTACTGTTTCCCCAATCATTGTGCAAAGTTAGCAAAAATTCGGCACATACATGTTCTAATATTGTCAAAAACTGGTCCGTGGCCATGTCGGGTCCCTCCACAC
Source organism: uncultured Bacteroidales bacterium (assembly GCA_900552315.1). Lineage (GTDB taxonomy): Bacteria > Bacteroidota > Bacteroidia > Bacteroidales > Muribaculaceae > Lepagella. The sequence goes on from URZM01000018.1 coordinate 18,905, forward strand.
AGTGCCTTCCACCATGGATTTATGAAAGTGGAATCTTCATGACGGGAGCTCTCCTATGCCCTTTGATGCAGGGGGGAGATGCGGGACAACCTCTGTAGGACACCCCGCTGATTGCTCAAAATCGGGGAAATGTGCATTTTTTCATGCGATGATGCCCCGGGATTCATAAATTATGATTACCTTTGTAGCCTGATTCGGCGCTTGCTTATTTTTCAAGGCGCGCGCCGACAGATAGTTTAAGACAAAACTCCAACCATAAACTATGAAACTTCTCCAAGAGAAACTTGGTCGATACGATGCGCCTCAGAAGGCTAAGGCAGCAGGTATCTATCCTTATTTCCGCGCCATATCTTCAGAGCAGGATACAGAGGTGCTGATGAATGGCAAGAAAGTGCTGATGTTCGGCTCTAACTGCTATACAGGTCTTGTGAATCACCCCAAGGTAAAAGAAGCTGCAATAGAAGCTATAAAGAAGTATGGTACCGGATGTGCCGGGTCGGCCGTGAAGGCTACCCGCAAATATGGCACAGGTTTGGCCGGATCTCCGTTCCTTAACGGCACCCTCGACATTCACAAGGAGTTGGAAGCTCGTTTGGCTGATTATGTAGGAAAGGAAGACGCCATGATTTATTCCACCGGTTTCGGTGTGAATCTCGGCGTTGTCTCGACGCTTACCGGGCGTGAGGACTACATAATTCTCGACGAACAGGACCATGCGTCCATCATAGAGGGCCGGCGACTCTCATTTTCCAACTATCTAAAGTATAGACACAATGACATGGAGTCGCTCGAGGAGCAGCTCAAGAAATGCAACCCCGACAAGGTGAAGTTGATAGTCTCTGACAGCGTATTCTCTATGGAGGGAGATGTGGCGGATGTGCGCAAGATAGTGGAGCTTTCCAAGAAATACAATGCCACCGTAATGATAGACGAGGCTCACGGCATAGGAGTGTTCGGAAAGGGTGGACGAGGAGTCTGCAACCATTTCGGAGTCTCCGCCGATGTAGACCTTATCATGGGCACTTTCAGCAAGTCTTTCGCCTCGCTTGGCGGATTCATCGCCACTGACAAGGAGATAACCAACTATCTGCGTCATCATTCTCGCTCATATATATTCACGGCCAGCATCACTCCGGCCAGCGTGGCGGCGGTGAACGCCTCGCTCGACATCATGCTCTCGGAGCCTGAACGACAGAAACACCTTTGGGACATAACGCATTTCGCGCTCGACAGTTTCCGGCAGATGGGCCTCGAGATCGGACACACGGCAACCCCGATCATACCGCTTTTCATACGTGATGACTACAAGACCTTCCGTGTGACACGCGATCTGCTCGACGAGGGCGTGTTCGTGAACCCGGTGGTTTCTCCGGCGGTAGCCCCCAACGACACCCTGATACGTTATTCGCTTATGGCCACACACACCAAGGAACAGGTGGAGCGTTCCATCGAGGCCATAGAAAAAGTATTCAAGAAAAACGGCATCATAGCCTGACGCCCGAGGCTGCGGACCCCGGGGGTTCCATTGTCCATAGACATGAAAACCCTTGAAATATCTGACTTTCAAGACCATTTATATCAGCCCCGAATTTTTTTTATCCGGGGCTGAATTTTTTTTATGTCGGAGAGTGGATATATC
>URZM01000019.1 GCA_900552315.1 uncultured Bacteroidales bacterium
GTTCCCGAATATTTTCGTTAATTTTGCAATCCTAAACAGATGCTTGCAGCCTTGCGCAAAGCCTACAAAATACTAAGAAACCTGATTGTGTCCCTGCTGCTCACGGTGGCGGGGCTATATGTCTTGTTGTATATAGCGGTGCTTCTTCCCCCTGTGCAGCAATGGATATGTGAGACGGCGAGCCGTGAGCTTTCTGACAGGACCGGCGGCCGGGTTCGTATCGGCTCCGTGAGGATAGCTCCGTTCAATGAGGTGGAACTGTATGACGTTGACATATCTGACCCTCAAGGAGCTCCGGTCATGAAGGCCGAGAGCCTGGGAGGGGGCATCAGCCTGGGCAGACTCATATTCGACGGCCGAGTGGTCATAACTTTCGCGGAGGTCATAGGGCTGGATGCGCACATCACTCAGGCGGCTCCAGACGCCCCGCTCAATATACAGTTTCTGATAGACGCTTTCAAGAGCAAGGAGAAGAAGAAACCTACTCGCTTCGACATTGTGCTCAACAATGTGATATTGAGGGACTGCAGCGTGAGTTTTGACAAGGAATGGCTTCCGCGCCGGGGTGACGGCAGGTTTGACCCTGCGCACATGCTTGTCACGGATCTGTCTGCGGATCTACGCTTGCCCGTGCTAAAGAACGATGAGGTAAAGGTGGACTTGCGGCGCCTCACCTTCCGGGAGAGGAGCGGACTTACCGTGGAAAAGATAAGCGGACAGTTCCATCTCACCCAGGGACTACTGGGAGTGGAGAATCCGGTGATAGAATTTCCGGGCACGCATATTTTCCCGGGGAACATGAGTTTTGAGCTTAATGGATGGCATGACATGGGCAGGCAATTGCTGGCCCGTCCGCTGCGCCTGTCACTTGATGAGGCTACCATCACGCCGTCGGATTTCAGCTGTTTCCTTCCGGCCTTGGCCAATTATCGCCAGACTGTATGGCTGACGGTAGACGCTACATATCATGACGGCCACTTGAGTGTGGCCAATCTGGACATACTCTCTCAGCCGGGTCTGTCGCTCGCGCTCCAGGGTGACGTGAGAGGGATAACAGGCCCGCTGGAAGAAATGAAGGCTGACTTTCCGGTGCTCAGGCTTTCGGCCAGCGGCGAGGCCATAAATTCTATTGTGACGGATTTCGCGCATCTGCCCCAGTCGACCTTGGATTTCATAACGCGTCTGGGCGACGTGGAGCTGAATGCGTCTGTGGACGGCTCGGCACGTGGAGCGCGTTTTGACGGTCATGTGTCAGTGGCGCAAGGAGAGGCGGACATAGATGCGGAGTACCGGATGTCGCAAGACGGCACACGTTACCTGGACGGAAAGGTGCATACCTCTCTATTTGAGCTTGGCTCGTTGCTTGACAACGAGGATTTCGGCAGCATAACGGCTGATGTGGACGCGGAAATCGCTTTCAAAGGGAAGAATATTTCCGGCCATGCAAAGCTTGATGTGCCTTTGTTCACTTATAAGGGATATCCTTATTCAGCTATTTCTGGCGAGATGGACAAGAGGGGTGACCAGATAGAGGGGGAGGTGCATGTGGCGGACCCCAATCTTGATTTCGACATAGAAGGCACGGCTGCGTTGAGGGGAGCCGCATCCATGTTGGATGTACGGGCCGACGTGCGTACATTGAATCTCTCGGCATTGAATCTCGGCACTCCTTACGACGATATCTCAGTCACCGGCACACTGGACGCCTCGCTCACCGGGAACAACCTGGGGAACGTGGAAGGGTATCTGGATGTGAGCGGTCTACGTTTCAGTTCGGCAAGATACCCGGAGATAGTGTGTGACAACATACATCTGGAGTCGCAGAGGAGAGAACTGCCTCACAGCCTTACCCTTACATCCGACTATGTGGACATGAGCGTGACCGGAGAATATGACCTGGCCGCCCTCCCTGCCTCGTTCAAGGAGCTTGTCTCATATTTTCTTCCTGACTTGGTGCCTCCGGGGAAAATACAGGGTGGAGCAGCCCAGGATTTCGATTTCACCATATTATATAAGAAAGATTCCGGACTGTTGGAACGTGTGAAGAGTCCGGTGACCCTGTTTGAAGATCTGATGCTTAAAGGCAGCTTCGACTCGCAGCGGGGTATGGCACGTCTCGACATGGATATACCCTATATGCGTCAGGGCAAAGACAAGTTGCTCAAAAACACTCGCCTGAGCCTCGATGTGGATACGGCTGCTGACCGTTGCCGACTCTTGCTGGGGATTGTGGTGCCCAACAAGAAGGGAGACATAAGCTTCAACCTGGAAGGCAATGCCTCAGACGGCGTGCTTGACACGGACCTGAGCTGGGACCTGGGACGGAAGCGTGCCTACAAGGGCAACGTGAGTCTCAGCACGACGTTTGGCAAAGATCTTGAGAGCGGGCATGACGTAGTGGATGTGACGGTAAACAAATCGCGGTTCGAGGTCAACGACACCACATGGCACATAGACCCGGCCAGCATCCGATATTCTGACAAATCCGTGAGGATAAACGGAGTGAAGGTGCATCGCGCCGGCCAGTATGCCCTGATTGACGGAACTGCGACCGCATCGCCCGAAGACACGGTCAAGGTGAGTCTGCGTGACATAGACTTGGACTATGTGTTCGAGACGTTGGCCATAGAGTATGTACAGTTCGGAGGCAGAGCCTCCGGCACCCTCTCCGCCTCGTCGGTGTTCACAAAGGCTCCCGTGGTATGCACCGATGACCTCGTTGTCAGCGACATGACATACAACCATTGCGTGCTCGGCGACGCGCATATCAAGAGCCATCTTGACATGGAACGTAAATCCGTATATCTCGACGCCGATATATTGGAACGCCGTGACAAGGTCGCGCGCATCTACGGCGACATATTCGTGGTGGGTGATTCCCTGAGCCTGTTCTGCGACGCGGACAAGGTGAACGTGGCTTTCCTCCAGCCTTTCATGGCCGCCTTCACGTCCTCGGTAGAGGGGCGAGCCTCCGGGAAGGTCCACCTGTACGGCACGTTCAAGGACATAGACCTCACGGGTCGTGTGTTCGCGGACTCCCTACGCATGAAGGTCGACGTGCTCAACACCTATTATACGGTGCGCGATTCGGTGCTGCTGACCCCCGGCAACATCATCATAGACAATGTTACGGTGCGTGACCGTGAGGGACACACGGCGTTGCTCAACGGTCGTGTGATGCACGAGTATTTCCACAATCCGCGCTTCGACTTTACATTCACGAATGCCCGCGATTTCCTGGTCTACGACACCAACGCCGCCATCAACCCCATCTGGTACGGAACGATATACGGCAACGGCACCGGCTCCATGCACGGCGTGCCCGGATTCATTGATATAAAGGTGGACATGACCACCGCTCCTCGCTCCACTTTCACTTTCGTGCTGACCGACACGGAAGAGGCTGAGAGCTTCGAGTTCCTTACGTTTACGGACAAGCGCAAGGAAGCCTTGGAGGCCGCAGTGGCGGAAAAGCATGTCACGGAGGACACGCGTCCGTGGTATGTGCGCGAGTTCGAGGAGAGGTTGAAATCCGGAGGCTCACATGCCGACACACCCACCCGTTACGCCATGGACATACGTGTGACGGCTACGCCAAGCTCGGACCTGACCATAGTGATGGACCCTGTGGCGGGAGACAAGATCAAGGCCAACGGCGAGGGGGCTCTGCGCATGTCATATAATTCCGAGGGGGAGCTGGACCTTTACGGCACCTACACTATCTCCAAGGGGTCATATAATTTCACGATGCAGGATGTGATAGTGCGAGACTTCAAGATACGTGAAGGCTCCAAGATCACTTTTACGGGAGATCCGTTGGCTGCAGACCTCGACATCACAGCAGCATACAGGGTGAACACGTCGCTCACGGACTTGGACAAGTCTTTCGCTGACGACAGGGAGCTGAACCGCACCAATGTGCCTGTGGAGGCGCTGCTGCGTGTCTCCGGTCCCATGCAGAGCCCGGACATAAATTTCGACATAGAGCTTCCCACCCTCACGGAGGATGTTTCACGCAAGGTCAAGAGCATCATATCCACCTCCGACATGATGAACCGGCAGATAGTCTATCTGCTGGCTCTGAACCGCTTCTACACGCCGGACTATATGGGTACGGACGGGTCCAACAATGAGCTTGCCTCGGTGGCCTCCACCACGCTGTCCACACAGCTCTCGAGCATGCTTGGCGAATTGACCCCGGGATGGAGCTTCTCGCCCTATTTCCGCACCGAGCGAGGCGATTTCTCCGACATGGAGGTGGACCTGGCGCTCTCCTCCACGCTGCTGAACAACCGTCTGGTGCTTAACGGCAATCTCGGCTATCGCGACAAAGCCACCTCCTCCACCACGTTCATAGGTGATTTCGACATAGAGTATATGCTCAACCGGAGCGGCTCCCTGCGGCTGAAGGCTTACAACCATTTCAACGACCAGAACTATTACCTGCGCTCGGCGCTCACCACCCAGGGTGTCGGAATCATTTTCAAGAAGGATTTCAACCGGTTCCTTCCCGGCATTTTCCGCCGCAAGAAGGCGAAGGAAAAGCCCAAGGCAGAAGGCGAGGAGCAAAACCACAAATAGAAAAGACATGCTTGACTACCTGGACGGCAAACTTGCCGAGACCACACCTACGTATGCCGTGATAGACTGCGGCGGAGTGGGATATGAGGTGAATATATCTCTCATAGACTATATGGCCATGCAGGGGAAACCTACGGCCAAGCTCTACATCCACGAGTCCATACGCGAGGACGCGCATGTGTTCTATGGCTTCCTGACCAAGCGCGGTCGGGAGATTTTCCGTCTGCTGGTCGGTGTCAGCGGTGTAGGCCCCGGCACAGCGCGGCTGATAATGAGCTCGTTGACAGTGACAGACATAGAGAATGTCATAGCCACAGGCCAGGAATCTATGTTGAAGGCCGTGAAAGGTATAGGCGGCAAGACCGCCCAGCGCATCATTATAGACCTGAGGGATAAAATAAAAGTGAGCGATGCGGCGTTATTTACTCAGGCTCCGGTGGCGTCGCAGGTTTACGAGGAGGCTTTGGCCGCCCTGCTGATGCTCGGTTTCGCGAAGCCGCAGAGCGAGAAGGTCCTCAAGAGGATTTTCAGCGACAGCCCGGCGATAACCGTGGAGGAGTCCATCAAGACCGCCTTGAAGATGATGTGACGCATCTGACGCAGGCGAGGGAGATAACGCTGATTGACCAATGTCTTCGTTGACACGCCGAAATATTGCACTCACTGTCTGGACCATGCTTGCCGCAACGGTCCTGACGGTCGTCATGGCCACTCCCCAAAGCGCCCGCACATCGTCCGGAGAGCTGAAACCGCCCCCCTCGAACCCTCCTGTGCAATATACCGGGTCTCACATCCCGGACAGCATAATCCTGCCCTCGCCGGTGCAGACCACCCTGCCGCGTGAGTACGCCGACTATGCCGGCCGCGAGTATGCCGCAGACCTCCGAGACCCGTCCAACATCAAGACGGAGGCGGTGTTCGACCCTGCCACAGGTCTGTATGTCATACATACCAGGGTGGGGGAGATGGATGTGGTGACCCCGTACCAGATGACGGCTGACCAGTATAATTCCGTGGCGGTGCGTAAGGACATGGTGGACTATTTCCAGCAGCGCAACGCCGAGAGCTTCGAGCAGAAGGAGAAGCAGCCGTTCAATATATTGGACATGAATTTCGCCTTGGGACCGTTGGAGAAGGTCTTCGGCCCCGGCGGAGTGCGCCTCACCACGCAAGGCTCCATACAGCTCAACCTCGGAGTGAAGAGCAACAAGACGGACAACCCGGCCCTCTCCCAGAACCAGCGCCGCAAGACCTATTTCGACTTCGACCAGAAGATACAGGCCACCATCAACGCCTCGGTGGGAGACAAGATGAAGTTCAACATGACTTACAACACCGACGCGACCTTCGATTTCGACTCCAAGAATCTCAAGCTGGCATACGAGGGCAAGGAGGACGAGATTATAAAGCTTATCGAGGCGGGCAATGTGAGCATGACCACAGGCTCCTCGCTCATAAGGGGAAGCACGGCTCTGTTCGGCCTCAAGACCAAGCTGCAGTTCGGCAAGCTTACCCTGACCGGACTTATCTCGCAGCAGAACTCGGAGAGCAAGACGGTGAACACGCAGGGCGGCGCGCAGACCACGCCTTTCTCCATAAAGGCCGACGACTATGACGCCAACCGCCACTTTTTCCTCTCGCAGTTCTTCTACGAGCATTACGATGAGTTCGCCTCGCGTCTGCCCCATGTGAGCAGCGGGGTGAACATCACCCGCATAGAGGTGTGGGTGACAAATAAGAGCGGCAAATATGACGAGAGCCGCAATTTCGTCGGCTTCATGGATCTGGGCGAGAGCTCCAACCTGGCCAACGACTATTGGCGTCCTGACCTCAATTACCCCAATCCTTGCAACCAGAGCAACAACCTGCTCACGGTTATAAAGAACGAGTATCCGGACGCGCGCAACATAAACCAGGTGACACAGGTGCTGGAGCCCCTGCGGGCTTATGGCATAGAGGGAGGCGAGGACTACGAGAAGGTTGAGAGCGCCCGTCTGCTGAAGAACAGCGAGTACACGCTCAATTCCTCCCTTGGCTACATATCGCTGAAATCGGCCCTCTCCTCGGACGAGGTGCTGGCCGTAGCCTTCGAGTACACGTACAACGGCAAGGTATACCAGGTTGGCGAGTTCTCCAACGATGTCACCAACACGAGCCAGAGCCTGTACCTGAAGATGCTCCGAGGCACCACCATAGCTCCCAAGCTCCCTATGTGGAAGCTTATGATGAAAAACGTCTATTCCCTGGGTGCATACCAGCTGCAAAGCAAGAATTTCAAGCTCAACATAAAGTACCTTAGCGACACCACCGGCACGGAGATTGTCTATCTGCCTGTAGGCCCCATCGCCAACCAGAGCCTGCTGCAGGTGATGAACCTGGACCGCCTCGACAACAACCAGGAGAGCAACTCAGACGGCTTCTTTGATTATATCGAGGGATACACCGTGCAAAGCTCCACGGGCAAGATCATATTCCCCGTGGCGGAGCCTTTTGGCAAGAACCTGATACGCAAGATAGGCGATGAGGCTTTGGCTCGTCCCTACGCCTACACGGAGCTGTACGACTCTACCCTCACCGTGGCGCGCCAGTTCGCCGACAAGAACAAGTTCTCGCTTGTGGGCGAGTATCAGGCGAGCAACGGGGCGCAGATACGCCTGGGGGCCATGAATGTTCCCCGAGGCTCCGTGGTTGTGACGGCAGGCGGAGTGACCCTGACCGAGAACGCCGACTATACGGTGGACTACACCATGGGCATAGTCACCATCACGAACCAGAGCATCATAGATTCCGGCACCAATGTGAGTGTGCGCCTGGAGAACCAGAGCCTCTTCTCCATGCAGCGCAAGACGCTGCTCGGCCTGGACGCGCAGTACAAGTTCAGCAAGGATTTCACGCTGGGCGGCACGCTGTTGCATTTCTCCGAGAAGGCGCTCACAGAGAAGGTGAACCTGGGCGACGAGGTGATAAACAACACCATGTGGGGTCTCAACCTCAATTACAGCACCCAGTTCATGTGGCTCACCAACCTGCTCAACAAGATACCGACGGTGAACGCCACCACGCCTTCGTCGCTGAACCTCACCGCCGAGTTCGCGCAGCTGCTGCCGCATCAGCAGAAGAGCGGTTCTCCCTCCGGGTCGGCATATATAGACGATTTCGAATCGTCCCAGACGGGGATAGACATGCGCTCCCCGTACTCCTGGTTCCTGGCCTCCACACCATACGACGGAGGCTCGGACCCGCTATTCCCAGAGGCGGCCTTGACCAACAACGTGGCCTACGGCAAGAACCGCGCGCTGCTGTCATGGTATTATATCGACCGTCTGTTCACGCAGAAGAACTCCAGCCAGATACCCGGCTATCTGCGCAACGACCTGGACCAGCTTTCCAACCCATATGTGCGTGAAATTACCACGAATGAGTTGTTCCCCAACAGGGAGCAGAACTACGGGGAGGCCCAGACCATCCAGACCCTCAACCTCTCGTTCTATCCCACAGAACGCGGACCATACAACCTGGATGACGTGGATGTGGACGATCATGGCGATCTCCTGTATCCGGAGAAGCGCTGGGGCGGCATAATGCGTAAGATGGACAACACCAATTTCGAGACCTCGAATGTGGAGTACATCCAGTTCTGGATGATGGACCCGTTCCTGGACCCCGAGCTGCACAATACCGAAGGCGGCGACCTGTATTTCAATTTCGGCGAAATCAGCGAGGACATACTCAAGGATGGCCTCAAGAGTTACGAGAACGGTCTTCCTATCGATGGCTCCAACCAGTTTATCACGGAGACCAACTGGGGGCGTGTCTCCACCCAGAACTCGCTGACCTATGCTTTCGAGAACGCCGAGAACGCGCGTCCCATGCAGGATGTGGGCCTTGACGGCCTTCCGAACTCTGACGAGTTCACCTTCCCCTCGTATTCCCAGTTTCTGGACAACATGCGCCGCAAGCTCCCCGCCTCCACGGTGGCCGAGCTGAGCGAGAATCCCTTCTCCGTGTTCTCAGACCCGGCACAGGACAACTACCATTTCTACCGTTCGCCATGGTATGACGACAACCGGACGGGCATCCTGGACCGCTACAAGCACTACAACGGCGTGGAGGGCAACTCCCTCTCGCCTGACCAGAGCGACAACCCGCAGTATCAGAGCGCCCGCACCGTGCCTGACGTGGAGGACATAAACCAGGACAACACCCTCAACGAGTACGAGCGCTATTTCCAGTATAAGGTCTCCATACGCCCCGAGGACATGGAGGTGGGCAAGAACTACATCACCGACAAGCGCCAGTACCGCAAGCTGGTGCGCAACGGCACATACCAGGATGTGGTGTGGTACCAGTTCAAGATACCCTTGAAACAGCCCGACAAGGTAGTGGGCGGCATCAACGACTGGAGCACCGTGAGGTTCGCCCGCATGTTCATGACCGGATTCAAGGCCGTGACTCATTTGCGTTTCGCTACGCTGGAGCTGGTGCGCGGCGAGTGGCGTGACTACGAGTTCAACCTCAACAGCCGAGACGACTCCCCTGCTGAGGGCGAGCTTGACATGAGCATCGTGAACATTGAGGAAAACTCGAGCCGCGAGCCGGTAAACTATGTGCTGCCTCCGGACGTGACGCGCATCCAGGACCCGGGACAGGCACAGGCCACGTTGCTCAACGAGCAGTCCATGAGCCTCAAGGTCACCGGCCTGCAGGCCGGCGACGCGCGCGGCGTATACAAGAATACCCTGAACGACCTGCGCATCTACAAGCGGCTCCAGATGTGGGTTCATGCCGAGGCTTTGGTGGACAACCCGACGGACCTGCGTAACGGCGATCTGGCTATGTTCATACGCTTGGGCTCTGACGTCAAGAACAACTATTATGAATACGAGATACCGCTGGACCTCACCCCTCCGAGAAGCAATTACAACAACCTCAGCACCGCCGACCGGCGCATAGTATGGCCGTTGGACAACCGTCTGGACGTGGCGCTATCCGCGTTCCCGGCCATCAAGACGCGCCGCAACCATGACCGCTCGGCCGGAATGGAAGGGGTTGGATTCAACATCCTGTACTCTGAGCGCGACCCGGACAATGCCGCCAACACCATCTCCGTGCTCGGCAACCCGTCGCTCTCGGATGTGAGGGTGATGCTCATCGGCGTACGCAACAAGAGCAACACCACGAAGGGTGGCACCATCTGGGTCAACGAGCTGAAAGTCACGGATTTCGACGAGAGTGGAGGATGGGCCATGAAGGGCAACGTGAACCTGGGTCTGTCGGACGTGGCCTCCGTCAATGCCGGCGCCCACATAGAGACTGCCGGGTTCGGCGGTGTGGACCAAGGTTTGGCTTCCCGCCGTCTGGATGACTATGAGCAGTACAATGTGGCGGTACAGACGGACTTGGGCCGCTTCTTGCCCGAGGGCGCGAAGCTCAATGCCCCTGTCTATTACTCCATATCCAAGGAAAAGACGACTCCCAAGTACAACCCGCTTGACCAGGACATATTGCTGAAGGACGCACTTGACGCCGTGACCACCAAGCAGGAGAAAGACTCCATCTCGGGCTTCGCCGTCACCCACAAGACGGTAGAGAGTTTCTCGGTATCCGGTCTGCGCTTCAACGTGCAGAGCAAGACCCCCATGCCCTGGGACCCTGCCAATTTCCAGGCATCCTTCTCATTCAACAAGCAGAGGAACATAGACCCCGTCACGGAGTATGAGAACACTAATGACTACAAGGGCTCGTTCCAATACACGTATAACCCCGTGGTCAAGGGCCTGAAACCCTTCAGTTTCATCAAGGGAAAGGGAAAGGGAGCCAAATTCTTGAAAGACTGGGAGCTGAACTGGCTCTTCAACTCGTTGAGCTTCTACACAAACATCTCGCGCTATTACTACGAGCAGCAGACGCGCAGCGAGGTGGACCAGTTCTTCCAGCTGCCGGTGCAGGTCAGCAAGAATTTCATCTGGGACCGTCAGCTGAACCTGACGTGGAACCTGACCAAAAGCCTCTCGTTCACCTTCGCCTCCAACACCACGGCCCGCATAGAGGAGACGATAGGCGCCGTGAACAAGAAGCTGTTCCCGGACAAATACCGGGAGTGGCGCGACACGGTCTGGAACTCGATAAAGGGTCTGGGCACCCCATGGAATTACAACCAGACATTCACGGCCACATACCGTGCCCCGTTCAACCGTATCCCGGCCCTTGACTACCTGACCGGAAACGTGTCTTACAACGCCATCTACAAGTGGGACCGTGGCGCCACGGTGGACGATGTGTATCTGGGCAACACCATCCAGAACCAGGCTACCTGGAACGCCGACGCGCGTCTGAATTTCGAGACCCTGTTCGGCAAGGTGCCATATTTCAAGGCGGTCAACAAGCGCTTCTCCACCTCCTCGTCTGCACGCAAGAGCAACTCGAAGCGTGACCGTGAGAAGAACAAGCCCAAGAAGTTCGAGAAGGTCATAACCCTTGAGGCCGATACCATAACCGAGCTGAAGCACAACCTGAAGGCGAAGAAGGTGAAGGTGACAGCCATGGAGAACGGCAAGAGGGTGACGATCAAGACCAAGACGGTGGACGACAATACCCTCCAGATTTTGGACAAGGGCCCGCGTGAACTGACAATCACCGTAACAGAGGTGAAGGGCGACGACAAGCTCCCTGCCTGGCGCAATGTGGCGGACTATGCCACACGCTTCCTGATGATGCCCCGCACCTTCAGCTTCAAGTGGCGGCAGTCGCACTCCATGAACCTCCCGCTGTTCACGCCCGACGTAGGGGATGTCTTCGGCCAAAGCCGGAACTACGGACCCATGGCTCCCGGCCTGGATTTCGCCTTCGGATTCATTGACGAGTCATACCTGGACAAGGCTTTGGAGCGCGGTTGGCTGCTGACTGACGGCTCGCAGATTTCGCCTGCGATATGGAGCAACACCCAGGAGTTCAATTTCGAGCTCAACCTGGAGCCGATTCGCGGCCTGAAGATATTGCTGACCAACAACCGTACGGACAACCGCACGCAGCAGGTGCAGTTCATGTACGCCGACATGCCTACCACGCGCACCGGCTCGTTCACCAAGACCCACATAGCCATAGCCACGGCTTTGCGAGGCAGTTCGGCTGATGACGGCTACGCATCCAAGGCCTTCTCCGATTTCCTGGCCAACATCCCCGTCGTTGCCGGCCGTTATGAGGAACAATTCCGTGGCAGACATTACCCATCCACCGGTTTCATGGAGGGCAATCCTCTCGGCGGCACGGAGTACGACCCTGCCGTGGGTACTGTCTCCCGCACCAGTTCTGATGTGCTCATACCCGCCTTCCTGGCGGCTTACTCAGGCCAGAGCCCGACCAAAGTGGCTCTCACGGCTTTCCCCTCTCTCTCGGCCATACGTCCCAACTGGCGCGTCACTTATGATGGGTTCATGCAGATGCCTTGGTTCAAGAAGCTTTTCAAGAGCTTCACCCTCAGCCATGCCTACCAATGCACATATGCGGTGGGGTCCTACACCTCATATCTTAACTGGATTGGCGTGGACGGGGACATAGGTTTCACGCTCGATGAGCAGACGCAGAGTCCTATACCTTCGTCTCCCTACAACATCTCTTCAGTGACCATCACCGAAAAATTCGCGCCTTTGCTGGGCGTGAGCGCCACTTTGAACAACGGCATGACCTTCAACCTCGAGTACCGCGATTCCCGCACCCTGAGCCTGAACGCATCCGCCGGCCAGATTGTGGAGGCCACAAGCAAACAGGTCACCGTGGGCGCCGGATACAAGATTGCGAATTTCAACAAGATCTTGAAGATGGGTTCCTCACAGGGTGGCGTGAGCAATGACCTTACCATGAATCTGGATTTCTCGTTCTCCAACAACCAGAGCCTCATACGCAAGATAGAGACCGCCTTCACGCAGGCGCAAAACGGCACGCAGACACTCTCCATCAATTTCACCGCGCAGTATGTGCTGTCGCGTCGTTTGACTCTGGGGGCATTCTTCGACCACCAGGTGAACACGCCGCTCGTCTCCAACAGTTCGTACCCCACCTCCAACACCAACTACGGCATCTCTGTCAACATGTCCCTGGCGCGTTGACGCCGTGCAACCATACTCTCATGCCGGCCGTACACGCCATGGCTCCCTTCCCTGTGATTGCCGTGCATGTTACGCTTCGGCCTGGGCGCGGCCAGCTCAGGTTTTTTTTGTAACTTTGCAGTTCGTTACGGTACACCCTTGTCCGTGTATCAGGAATCTTATATGTGTTTGGAGTCACTCCTTCGGTGGTCATATATCGCTCGTATGTCGGCGCCGGTGTTCATCTCGGTGCTGGCATGGCTTTTCATCTCCTGTTCGGCCGTGAGGCATGTGCCGGACGGAAGCCTGCTGCTCAGTTCGGTGGATATTGATGTCCAAGACTCCACCGGACTCATAGATGAGGAGCAGATGGCCTTGTACCTGCGGCAGATTCCCAATCACAAATTCCTTTGGAGCGCCAAGTTGCAGCTTGGGGTCTACAATATGAGCGGCAAGGACACCACTAAGTGGTGGAACCGTTGGATAAGGCGTATAGGCGAGCCTCCCGTTATCTGGGACTCGACCCTTACGGAACTGTCTGCCAGGCAGCTTCGTCAGGCCATGCTGAACAAGGGCTTCTTGGGCGCGAGGGTGAAGGTGGACACGCTCGCTCGCTGGGACAAGAAACGCATGGATGTCAAGTACACCCTGTTGCCCGGCGTGCCGCACGTGTTGCAGAACATCAGCTATGATGTGGCGGATACCGCTGTCGCGGCCATCGTGAACCGGCGTCTGCGAAATTCGCTCATAGGGGTCGGCGACCTTCTGGACATGAACATGCTCGACGCCGAGCGCGAGCGCATCACAGCCGACTTGCGCAACCGTGGATATTGGGGCTACTCCAAGGACTATGTCACCTTCAGCGCCGACACCACCGAAGGAAGCACGGCCGTGGACCTGACAGTGGTGGTCGGCACGCCTCATGCCCGGGGCGGTGCCGGGGCGGTGCCCTCCGATTCTCTGCCATTCTGGGGACCCCGTTTTGTGAGGAACGTGTATGTAGTCATGAACTATGACCCCGCGCGTATGCTCTCCGTCAGAGACATATCCCTCTCCGACACCCTGCATCAGGATGGGCTCACCATCCTTAGCGACGGCAAGCCTTATCTGCACGCCTCCGTCTTGCGCGAGAACATCTTCATAGCTCCCGGTGAAAAATACAGGGAGCGTGATGTGACACGCACATATCAGGCTTTGGGGCGGCTTGATATATTGCGTTTCGTGAATATACAGATGCTTCCCGGGCCTGACGGCATCCTGGACGCGTATGTGCTGCTGACTCCCGGCAAGCCGCAGACCATAAGTTTCGAGGTGGAAGGCACCAACTCCGAGGGCGACCTGGGTGTGGCTGCGGCCATAGGGTACACCCATCGCAACATCGGCAAGGGTTCCGAGACGTTCACCGCCAAGGTGAGGGGCGCGTACGAGTCGCTGTCCGGCAACCTGGAGGGGCTGATACATGACCGATACATGGAGTATTCGCTCAATATGGGCCTGACATTCCCAAAATTCAAGGCTCCATTCCTAAGTTCCCGATTCAAACGCAGGATACAGGCCACCACGGAGCTGCATGTGTCTATGAGCTATCAGGAGCGCCCGGAGTACACGCGCGTTATTGCGTCGGCGGGCATGAGCTACAACTGGAGCGAGCGACGAAGGGCACGCAGGCATGTCTGGACCCCTCTCGACATCAATTACGTATATCTGCCCGAAAGCACCAATGATTTCATAAACCAGATTGCCCCGGACAACCCGCTGCTGCGTTACAGCTACGAGGATCATTTTATAATGAGCATGGCCTACCGCTACTATTGCTCGAACAAGCGGTCCGAAAACCCGTATAGCCGCAAGCCCCAGACCGATGTGTGGACTTTGCGTGTAAATGCGGAGATGGCAGGCAACCTCCTTTATGCAATCAACAGTATTTTCACTCACAGAGACGATGCGCGCCATGACCCATACAAGGTCTTCGGCATAAGATATTCCCAATATGTCAAGGCCGAGGTCGACTATGGGTTTGCCCATGCATTTGATTCCCGCAACTCCCTGGCCTTCCATGTGGCCTTCGGTGCCGCCTATCCTTACGGCAACTCACGCATCCTGCCTTTCGAGAAGCGTTTCTACGGCGGTGGCGCGAACGGCGTGAGGGGCTGGGATGTGCGCACCCTCGGCCCCGGCAGTTATGACGCCTCCAACTCTGTCAGCTCTTTCATCAACCAGTGTGGCGACATCATGCTCACTTTGAGTGCAGAGTATCGTGCCAAGCTCTTCTGGGTGATAGAAGGTGCCCTGTTCGTGGATGCCGGCAACATCTGGACCGTACATGCTTATGACAACCAAGAGGGGGGCATGTTCCACTTCAACAGCTTCTACAAGCAGCTGGCCGCCTCATACGGCCTTGGGATACGTCTGAATTTCAACTATTTCCTTATAAGGGTAGACATGGGCATGAAAGCGCGGAACCCTGCCGCCGGGCAGCAGTCATGGCCGTTGCTGCATCCACGTTGGGGGCGCGATTCCAGTTTCCATTTCTCCATTGGCTATCCTTTCTGATTGACGTGCTTATGAAAAAGTTAGTTATCTTCGACCTTGACGGTACGCTCCTCAACACCATCAATGACCTCGGCATAAGTTGCAACTACGCTCTTGAGAAGGCCGGGTTCAAGACTCATCCGCTGAGCGCTTACCCCTATATGGTGGGCAATGGCGTGCGTCGACTTATAGAACGTGCCCAACCGGATGCCTCCTCCGCACAGGTGGATGACATGGTGCTATGGTTCAAGGAATACTATGATACGCATTGTTGCGACACTACAGTGCCTTATAAGGGTATCCCCGAGCTCTTGCGCTCTCTTGCTGATGCCGGTGCCGCTTTGGCTGTCACCTCCAACAAGTATGAGGAGGCCGTATGCAAGATAGTGAAGCATTTTTTTCCTGACATTCCCTTTGCGGCTCTGTTGGGTCAGGTGGAAGGCCGTCCCATAAAACCGGATCCGTCGGTTGTGTTCGCGGCCCTGTTGGCGTGTCCCACACCTAAGGAAGACGTGCTTTATGTAGGAGACTCCGCTGTGGACATAGAGACCGCACGCCGTGCCTGTGTGGAGAGTGTGGGAGTCACATGGGGATTCAGTCCCGTATCTCATTTGCGGAACGCGTATGCGGACCACATAGTCTCCACCCCTGCCGAGATTCTGAAAATAGCCGAGCGGTGAGACCCGGGAGATGCGTTTCTCGTGTGTTGGGGTGGGGATTGCTCGTCGTGATTCTTGCCATCCGCATCACGGACATCTGTCAGAAGGAGCAATTGCATCCGGACGAGGTCTATTCGGTGATGATAGCCCGCTGCAATCCTGCTTTTTATAGGGCGGTGCCTCCCGGCACATATACAGGGAATGGCTTGCAGGGACAGTTGATGGCCATGCACCCTCTTCCCGATGATATCTCCAGGCTCTATGACGAAAACCACGACGTGCCTCATGCCAGCCTGTATTATATGGCTTTGCGTGTGGCGCTGGAGGGACAGGATGGTTGGAATCCCCGGGACGTGGCTTTGCGAGGGGGAGTGCTCAATCTTTTTCTCCTCGTAATTACGTACTTGCTCCTTTGGCGGCTTATGTATGCGTTGACACGTGGCGACCCTTGGTTGACTGCGGCCTCGTGTGCAATCGCTTTCCTGGCTCCCGGGGCGGGGGAATGTGTCGTCTTGGTTCGTGAGTACCAGATGGCAATGCTTGGGGTGGTGTGGTACGCGTATGCTCTATGGAGTCTGTACTCCCGTGCCGGTTACGCAGGACGTGGCAGACGCTGGGTTCGCCTGTCTTATCTGGTCCTCTCTGCCGCACTCTGCCTCTCTACCGGCTATCTTAACGCTTTCTGGCTCATGATTTTCCCGGTGGCGTGGTTCGGCGCTTTGCGTGTGTCGGGCATTTCCCGTGACGGGGAGCGCTTTTGGCCTCTTGTATGGCAAGTGGTGTTGGCCTCTGTATGCGCCCTTGTCCTGGCCAGAGGAATATATGCGGGCTATTTCCATTTCCTCACCCATGGCTCTGTGCATAAGGCCAAGGCTTTCTCCGACTTTGGAGGCTCTTTGTGTGATGCGTTTATCCGCGACATAGCGCGCCAGGGCCTCACTCTCCCGCTGATCGTGCTATTGGCGATGTGCGTGGCATGGCGCATGGTCCGTCTCCGTTTCAATGTGGATGTGGGCCATGCCGGCGGGTGTCCCGACGTTTGTTCGACCTCATTCCTGGTGGCCATGTCGGCAGTTGCCGTGGCGACCGTGGTGGCGGTGCAATATTGCAGCCTGTTGCGTCAGGCACGTTACAGCTATCCATATCTGCCGATGCTCTGTGGCCTGTGGCCGCTCTGTGCCGCGTGCTTGCCGCCGCGAATGGGAAAGGCGGCTTGTGCATGTGTCGTGGCATGGTTTGTGGCCTTGGGCACTTTTACGTCTCCGCGTGTCGACTACGGTTGGGAGCGTCAGGCCATGCTGTTGCGGGACGGTGCCGTGTTCCATGGCCTCAATCCAAATGAGTTGCCATTGTTGTATCCCGTGTTGAACCCTGCTGCGGAATATGTCGTAGAGCCCAAGGACTCCGTGCTTGACTTCGAGGCTGCCGCAGCTACGGTGATCCATACTCCTCCACAGGGTCTGCCTGCGGGGATGAGGGCAGAGCGTGCCACAGGCCCTTTGCGAATAATATACAGGGACGAGACCCTGCGGTCGCGCCCCTGATGTCGTGTTCCTGATACCCCTTTTTAGAGGGTGTCACTCCTCCGTAGTGGCAGGCGATATGAGTTTGTAACCCTTGCCGTGGATGTTGATGATTTCTATGGCAGGGTCATCCTTCAGCAGCTTGCGCAGTTTGGTGATGTACACATCCATGCTCCTGGCGTTGAAATAATTGTCGTCCACCCAGATATTCTTGAGAGCATAGTTGCGCTCCAGCATCTCGTTCATGTGCGCGCACAGCAGTGCCAGCAGCTCGCTCTCCTTGGTGGTCAGCTTCTTGGTCACGTCGCCTATCACCAAGGTCTGTTTCTGGGTATCGAAGGTGAACTGGCCTATGCGGTACATGGTTATCTCCTTCTCCTTCTTGCCCCTTACGCGGCGCAGGATGGCGCTTATGCGGCTCACAAGCTCCTCCATGGAGAACGGTTTGGTTATATAGTCGTCCGCGCCCAGGTGGAATCCCTCGAGCACATCTTCCTTCATGTTTTTGGCCGTGAGGAACACGATGGGGACCTCTGAGTTCACCCCACGTATCTCCTGTGCCAAGGTGAAGCCATCCTTCTTGGGCATCATGACATCAAGCACGCATAGGTCATATTTCCCCTTTAGGAACGCCTTGTAACCCTTTTCACCGTCGGGAAACAGGTCAACGTTGAATCCTTTGGCCATGAGGAACTCGCGAAGCAGCATGCCCAGATTCTCGTCATCCTCGCATAGCAGGATTGTAAGTTTGTCGTCCATATCTGTATGTCGTTAAAGTTTTTATTCTTATTTTAAATTAAACATCCGGAAACGTTAAAAGGTTGCAATCTCAGAGATTAAAGTGCCTCTGCGAGTGGCAGCGTGATGCGGAAAGTGGTTCCCGAGCCAAGTTCGCTTTCCACTTTGATATGCCCCTTGAACTCTGTTATGATTTTCCAGACGTATGCAAGTCCGAGCCCGAACCCCTTCACGTCATGTAGGTTCCCGGTCGGCACGCGGTAGAATTTCTCGAAGATACGCTTCAGATGCTCTTTGCGGATGCCGATGCCGTTGTCCCTCACCGTAATCTCTATTTTGTTGTCCGAAATGTCGCGGGTACCTATGTACAATTGCGGCTCCACCTCGTCGCGCATATACTTTACGGCGTTGTCCAGGAGATTGAACAACACGTTGGTGAAATGCATCTCGTCCACATACACCGTCGGGCGGACAGCCTCAAGGTCCATCGTGATGGCTCCTCCGTATTTTTCTACTTTTATTTTGAAGGAGTTCACCACTTGCTCTATCACAGAGTTCACGTCCACGTCCGTGAGCTTGAGGTTGGGCTGTGACTTGTCAAACATCGACATCTGAAGCACTTTCTCCACCTGGAACCGAAGGCGCTTGCTCTCGGCTGTGATTACCTCGGAGAGATGCTTGAGCATGTTGGGAGATTTGCGCACCGAGTCGTCAGCAAGCATCTGTCCGGCAAGCGATATGGTGGAGATGGGGGTCTTGAACTCATGAGTCATGTTGTTGATGAAATCGTTCTTCATCTCCGTGATGCGCTTCTGCCGGAACGCCAATATTATGGTGTAGAGGAACACTATGAGCAGAATCAGGGTGAAGGCCAATGTAGGAATCAGGAATTTCACCGAGTTGAAGATATAGTCTCCTCGCGTGGGGAAATATACATGCAGATAATAATGCGTGTCGCTCGTGGGGAACAGCATCTGCGAGTACACGTCCTTGCTGTCGTCCGGCGCGTCATACCCGGCGGTGCTATATATGGTGTGGGTGGCCGTGGAGAGTTTTATCTCGAAAGGAAGGTTTACGCCACAGTTCTTCAGTTCTTCGCCTAATTTCTTGCGTACCAAGGCAGAGTCTGCCCTTTCCATGGGGCTGCGGCGTGGTGCCTCGCGCATTATGTTGAGTATCACCTCATTGAGCAGTCCTTTCTGGTATAGGTATTGGTGGCGTATTATATCCTGTGCGCGCTTGTACTGCCCCGCCATGCCGGCTGGGGCGGGAATCAGGGCTTGGTCCGAGTGTGGCAGTTTTATGCTGACTATGCTGTCCGAGGGGGTGCCGGATGGCAATGCCATGGGATAGTCTGAATAGAATGCGGCCTCAATGTCTTGGATGTCCTCCTCCAGATAATGAAGGGTCTCCTCGCGTTCCAGAAACGAGGCCGTGGCCGACAGCGAACGCTTAACGTTCTCCGCGAACTGCTCGTTGCGCATACGGGTCATACGCTCCATATACATGATTTGCACATAGATGAGACCACCGAATGTGAGAGCCATCACTATTGTCAATATCCAGATTATAGATTTCTTCATCGTGGTTGTTATGAATTATTAACAATCGGGCGCCTGGATTGGTTCCCTCCTCCCGTCTGCAGGCAAGCATATCGCCTTGTCGTTAACATTCAAATGCAAAATTAACAATTAAATGTGAAAAATCAAAATAAAAACTTCGCATGACGCTCCGTCCTCCTCTTCGCATAGTCGCTGTCTATATGAAAAAGCAGGGCGGACTACCCACTGAAGGTAGTCCGCCCTGGTGTTCACTGCGTCCTAAGACGATTATTTCTTGGCGATTTTGGGATAACCGTAACGTGCGGCGCTTCCGAGCTGCTCCTCGATGCGGAGAAGCTGGTTGTACTTGGCCATACGGTCTGAGCGCGATGCGGAGCCTGTCTTTATCTGGCCTGCGTTGGTGGCTACGGCGATGTCGGCGATGGTGGCGTCCTCAGTCTCGCCTGAGCGGTGGGAGATCACAGCTGTGTAACCGTTGCGCTGGGCCATCTCCACGGCGCGGAGTGTTTCTGTCAGGGAACCAATCTGGTTTACCTTCACGAGGATGGAGTTGGCGCAACCCTCGGCGATGCCGCGCTCCAGATATTTCACGTTGGTCACGAACAGGTCGTCGCCCACCAGCTGG
>URZM01000020.1 GCA_900552315.1 uncultured Bacteroidales bacterium
GAAGCCCGAGAAGAACCACGAGGACGCCATAATAGAGCGAGTGGCCACGCTCATAGAGCAAGGCTCCCTCTGAGGCGGCTCCGGCTCCCCTGCCTCGCTGCTGCTGTTCGTGCGCGATTAATCGCGTCCATACCGGGCCGTCCCCCGCGCCGTTCCGTGCCGGTTTTTGCATGAAAAATTTGCATACGTAAAAAATTATTGCCAAATTTGTGCAAAATATTTTTCACCTTAAACGACACCTGTATGAACAAAAGATTCCATCTTATGACTTTCGCCTTGGCCCTCATGGCTTTGCTCCCGCTTTGCTCTTACGCATCTGACCTTAAGCCGCTTTACAGCACCCGGGCAAAGGTGATAGGCGTCAGCGGCGATACGGAGGCTCTGGTTGCCGCTGACTCGGTAGGCCGATTTGTACTGAACCCCATACCGTTGGATTGCGAGGTGCCGGTGCCTGCCGACGGCAAGAAATTCACTCCGGCCCAGGTGCGCGAGGTGGAGAATTGCCTCAACGGCGCAGGCGCGGCCCGCGAGGTGCTCAAATATATGTATGACTGCGACGGAAAGAATGTGGACGACAAGCTGCTTCTCGAGCGTGCGGCCGCCAACCGCAAGCTCTGCGGCTTGCCGCCGGTGTCCGACACCGAGCTGCGCGAGAGTTTCCTGCCGCTGCTCATGCACAACTACATTTACCTGGAGCGGATGGTGCCCGTGGAACGCAAGTCCACGGCTCCGGCGGAGATGCCCACCATTTACTACAGGGCATATATGCTTTTCAAGGTGACCGCCTCCCCGGAGCTGTGGACGCGGCTGCGCGACATGCCCACTGCCGCCATGCTCAATGACATGGACGTGCGTGTGGAGTATGTGCGTGGCGGAGCGATAGGGCACCACACAGAGATATTGCGCGAGCTGGAGCGCCATGTGGCTGATTTCAGATACACCGGCGCCATTGTCGGGACAGAGCCTCTTACAGCGTCTTTCGGCAGTGCGTCCGGCCTCAAGACCGGCTCATTGGCCGCCATTTACAGAGAGGAGACGGGCCCTGACGGCCTGACGGCCTCCCGCCGTATCGGCTATGCCCGCGTGGGAGTGACAGGTGATGACAGCTCTAAGCTCTACCCCCTGAACTACACTCTCCGGGATGCAGCCCCTGGGGACATGGCGGTCAAGGCGGGAAACAGGCGCAGCGCTGTGCAGCTTGAGGCTACCTGGATGAAGAACAAGTGGGGCGGCTCGGTCGGGTTCAATTACCTGTGCGGCCTCAACAGATTTGGCTGGAGCTGGCGTTTCCTTATGAATCTCGAATTGAGCGGGGCAAGCATAAAGCCTGACAGGTTTATCGGAGCCGACACAAGGTCTCTGATCGATTTCTCGGCTGATTTAGGTGTGGGATATGCCAAGACCCTCGGCAGTGTCGAGGTGATGCCTCATGCCATGATTGGATATGCGTATATCTCAGCTCCTATGCCGAATACATATATCACGAAAAAAAACGGTAATTTCCTCAGGTTGCCTCTTGGGGTCACCGCAGCCTGGAATGTGTGCTATCCGGTACAGTTCATTTTCACGGCAGGCTATGTCGTCCAACAGGGTTTCGAGTTCAAGGGGGCACAAAGCCCGAAGGAGGATTACAAGGTTGTGGAGAATATCTGCAAGAGCCGCAATATCGGAATTGACGGCTTTTATATGAAGCTGGGTTTGCGTTACAATTTCTGAAAAATGGGGGCCGTGTCAAAATTTGTAGGGATGCACCAGGGTGCATCCGCTGATAATCAATGTATCGGCTTGAACGAAATGCCGAGTTTTGACACAGCCGCTCAAAACATAAAGACAATCTCTAAGCTATGACACTTGAAGAACGACTTGACAAGGCCCGCTCCCTCAGGGGACAGGGTTATAACTGCGCGCAGAGCGTATGCGCCTCGTTCCCGGACGTGATGGGGATGCCGGAGGAGGATATCCTGCGTCTCTCCATAGGCTTCGGCGGGGGCGTGGGCGGCTGCGGCGAGGTATGTGGCGTGCTCTCCGCCATGGCCATGCTCGAGGGTATGCGCACCCAGGGCACCCCGGCCGACAAGCGGCAGGCGTATGGCAACACCAAGCGGCTCCGCGACACTTTCGCCGGGGAGTTCGGCAGCGCTGTATGCCGCGAGCTGAAGGCTTCCGGCAAGGCCGTGCCGTGCAACGACCTTATCTATCGAGGGATAGAGATGTATCACGCTCATCTGGAGGAAAGCGGCCTGTGAGGTGCCTGTCCCTGCTTCTCGCCGCTGCGTCGCTGCTTGCGGGAACCCCTGCCGCCCGGGCGCAGTCCGACACGCAGACGCGTGTGTTCGACCCGCAGTTCAGGACATTGAAGGTGCAGGTCGACGGCAATTTCATGGCACAGCCGGTCATATCCCTCGGCGGTCCCGACCAGGTATGCGTCAGTTTCGACGAGCTGGGGGATGACCGCAGCTATCTGCGCTACTCCTTGGTGCATTGCGACGCTGACTGGCAACTCTCCTCCCTGCTTGAGAGCGAGGTTCTCGACTCATTCAACGAGGACGAGGTGGACGATTTCGGCTTCTCGGCCGGAGTGTTCCGCCATTATGTGAATTACCGCGTGTGCGTGCCCAATGAGCGTATGCGCCCGCTTGTCTCGGGCAATTACCTGATGCGTGTATATCGCGAGGGAGAGCCGGACTCACCCGTGCTTCAGGCCCGTTTCAGTGTCAGCGAGGACGCGGTGCGTGTCACCGGACAGGCCTCCTCCATCACCGACCGTGGCACCAATGACCGGTGGCAGCAGCTCTCCATGGACATCAACACCGGCAGGTATCAGGTCAATGACCCATACAATGAACTGATAATAAAGGTGTATCAGAATGGCGTGGACATGACTCCCGCCCAGCCTCTGCGTCCGCTGCGCACCGAGCCGGGAAGGCTTGTGTACGAGCATAATCCGGGGCTTGTGTTCCCCGCCGGCAATGAGTTTCGCCGCTTTGAGACCGTGCGCACCGACTATGCCGGGATGCACGTGGCCGAGAACCGCTATGACGGTGACGGCTATACGGTGACCCTCACCGAGGATTCCGGACGTGCTGACCGCCCCTATACGTATGACCGCACGCAATATGGCCGGTTCAAGGTGGACGAGTATTCGGCCACCGACCCCGACCTGGGGGCCGACTATGTGCAGACCCTCTTCACGCTCGATTTCCCGCAGGTGACCAACGGTGACGTGCTGCTCGACGGCGAGTTCGCGCGCTCGCTGCCGGAGAATGAGCGCGTCATGCGCTACGACCCGGCCACGGGCAAGTACACAGCCTCGCTGCTTCTGAAGCAGGGAAGCTACAACTACCGCTACGGAGCCAGACTGCGCGGCAGGCAGGACTCCCTTCTCGATTTCTCCCTCGTGGAGGGGGACCATTACGAGACTCAGAACGAGTTTACGGTCAATGTTTACCATCGGCCTCCAGGAGCGCGCTACGACCGCCTGGTAGGCTCCACAATCCTTTATACGGAGAAATAGAACGACATACATGTTACAGATACAAGACACGCTCGTTTCGCTGGACGTGATAGAGCGCTGCTTCCACTGCGACCTGGAGGCATGCCATGGCGAATGTTGCATAGAGGGGGACGCGGGCGCTCCCATCACACCCGAGGAGTTCGAGAAATTGCAGGCCATAGTGCCGCTTGTGTGGGACTACCTCACCCCTGCCGGGCAGCGGGTGCTTCGCGAGCAGGGTCCTGCCTATTATGACGAGGGGGGAGACCTCGTGACCTCCATCGTGGACGGCCGCGACTGCGTCTTCACCACCTACGGGGAGAACGGCATGTGCCTGTGCGCCCTGGAGAAGGCGTACCGTGACGGCAAGACGGATTTCTGCAAACCCATGTCGTGCCATCTGTATCCGGTGCGTCTCAAGACGCTTGCAGGGGGCGTGACGGCGCTCAATTACCACAGATGGAAGATATGCAAGGCGGCCGAGGTGCTCGGGCGCGCCAAGGGGGTGCGTGTGTACCAGTTCCTGCAAGGACCCTTGGAACGCCGTTTCGGCAAGGCATGGTACGCCGAGCTGCGCCTGGCCGCAGATGAGTGGCTGAGGCAGACGTCGGCACGCTGACGCGCCAACGGGCATGTACACAGGTCGGACGAGTCGGACAAGTCAGACCCGTCGGACTGGTCAGACAAGTCCGACTGCTCGGCGGCGGGTGCGGCCGGTAAATGTAGGGATGCACCACGGTGCATCCGCGTACAAGCCTCGGATTTTCAGTGGATGCACGAGCGCGCATCCACTACGTTCAGGGCTGAAAACTCTCTTGCGCGGGAGCGTTACTGGTTGGGTCCCTCGAAGGTGCCTATGGCGAAGAGCCAGTAGAGCAGGATGGCCGCCAGGACAATCACTCCTATCCACAGCCATACCTTGTTGAGGGCGTTTCGCGCCTTCTCCCGTCCTTCACGTATGCGCTTGCGCTCTTCGCGCGCTTCTCTTTGTCTTTCCGTTGCCATGATTCGTGTGTGTTTTAGATATAGTTTATGTTTCAACACACGCGTGGGCGAAAAGTTCTCTTAGAAGGGCACCGAACTGTCGCCCTCGCCCGGCATTATGTCCGGCATGGGCCCTGCGAAGGGGTCTGCGCCTATGCTTATATCGGGAGCGGGTCCGAAAGCCTCGGGGGAATCCGGGGCGCTCTCGGTGTTCATGCGGCTCTGCACGGTGGTGCGCACCAGGCGGCGCGAGTCCTCCCAATTCTCGAAGCGCACGAACTTGCTTGTGAAGCGCATCTTTACGGTGTCCACCTGACCCGAGCGGTGCTTGGCCACTATGAACTCGGCCAGGCCGCGTATGTCGTTTCCGGCGGCGTCCTCGCTGGAGCGGGTGTAGTACTCCGGACGGTGGATGAAGGCCACGAAGTCCGCGTCCTGCTCTATGGCTCCCGACTCGCGCAGGTCCGACAGCACAGGGCGTTTGTCCTCGCGGGTCTCGGTGGAGCGGTTGAGCTGCGAGAGGGCTATCACCGGGATGCTCAGCTCCTTGGCCAGGGCCTTGAGGTTTCGCGATATGGTGCTTACCTCCTGCTCGCGCGACCCGAATTTCATGCCCGTGGCGTTCATGAGCTGGAGGTAGTCTATTATTATGATCTTCACGCCATGCTCGCGCACCAGGCGGCGCGCCTTGGTACGCAGCTCCGTGATGGAGAGGCCCGGGGTCTCGTCTATGTATATGGGGGAGCCGAACAGGTACTTCACGCGCGAGTTGAGGCGGTCCCACTCCTCGTCGCTCAGGCGCCCCGAGCGTATGGTGTCGCCGGTGATCTCGCATACGTTGGATATCATACGGTTCACGAGCTGCACATTGCTCATCTCCAGGGAGAACACGGCCACGGGTATGTTGAAATCCACCGCCATGTTCTTGGCCATGGACAGCACGAAGGCGGTCTTGCCCATGGCGGGACGCGCGGCTATGATTATGAGGTCGGAGTTCTGCCAGCCGCTGGTGAGCTTGTCCAGCGCGTCATAGCCCGTAGGCAGGCCCGAGAGGCCGCTCTCGCGGTTGGCGGCGGCCTGTATCTGCTGCATGGCCTGGTTTATGACCGAGTCCACCTGCACCACCTCGCGCTTCAGCTGCGTCTGGGAAATCTCGAACAGTTCCCCCTCGGCCTGCTGCAGCAGGTCGTCTATGTCGTTGCTCTCGTCGAAGGCCTGCCCCTGGATGGAGCTGGCGAATGTGATGAGGCGGCGCGCCAGGTATTTCTGGGCTATGATGCGGGCGTGGTACTCCACATGCGCGGCGCTGGTGACGCGTGCCGTGAGGTCGGTGATGGCCACCGCTCCCCCCACCTCCTCCAAGGTGCCGTCGGCACGCAGCTGCTCTATCACCGTGAGCATGTCTATGGGGCGCTGGTTGGAGCCCAGGCGGCTTATGGCGTCGTATATCTTCTGGTTGCGCGGGTCGTAGAAACTCTCGGGCACGAGCAGGTCGCAGACCTCGGTGTAGGCGTCCTTCTCGAGCATCAGGGCGCCCAGCACCATCTCCTCAAGCTCGGTGGCCTGGGGCTGCAGTTTGCCGGCGATGTCCACCGGCTGGGGGGTATGTTTGGGCTTTACAGGGGGCATATATCGGGTTGTCAGAAGGGTTTGCGGTATTTCTCGGGATTGGCGTCCTCCAGTATGGAGAGGTAAGAGGCGTATCGGCTCTGCGCTATGCGGCTCTCCTCCAGCGCCTGGCGCACGGCGCAGCCCGGCTCGTGGGTGTGCGTGCAGTTCTGGAATCGGCAGGCGGCTCCCGTCTCGAATATCTCGGGGAAATAATGGCTCACCTGCGCCGGGTCGAAATCTATGGTGCCGAACCCCTTCACGCCGGGGATGTCGATCAAGGCTCCCCCGCCGGGAAGCGGGAACATCTCCGAGAAGGTGGTGGTGTGCATACCGGTGTGGTGCGAGGCCGAGATGTCGCCGGTGCGCAGCTCCAGCCCCGGCACCAGGGCGTTGATGAGCGAGCTCTTGCCCACGCCGCTGTTTCCGGCCAGCAGGGTGGTCTTGTCGCGGGTCAGCTCACGCAGCTCCTCCAGGCCGAGCCCGGTCTTGGCCGAGGTGAACACCGTGGGGTATCCGATGCCGGTGTAGAGATATTTCAGAGCGTCGGCCAGCTCGCGGTCCTCCTCGTCCCAGGTGTCCGCCTTGTTGAGCACCAGCACGGCGGGCACCGCGTAAGCCTGCGCCGTGGCCAGGAAGCGGTCGATGAACGTGGTGGGGGTGTCGGGATTGCGCAAGGTGGCCACGAGCAGGGTCATGTCGAGGTTCGCCGCCAGTATGTGGCACTCCTTCGAGAGGTTCGTGGCCCTCCGCACGATGTAGTTGCGGCGCGGAAGCACATCGGTTATGAACCCGGTGCCGTCGGCGGTCAGGGACACGCGCACGCGATCCCCCACGGCCACGGGATTAGTGGTGCGCAGGCCCTTGATGCGGAAATTGCCCTTGACCTTGCACCGCACCGGCACCGCGCCCAAAGACTCACCCAGAGACCCACCCGGTACCACGCCCTGGGCCTCGCCGGACGGCTTGCCCTGCGGCAACACCTCCAGCCAGCTGCCCGTGTTGCGTATCACGGTGCCCTCGAACCCGGGCGCACCGAACCGTTGCCTGTCAGAGATTGCACTCCGCTCCTTGCCGCTCGCGCGTGATTCCTTTTCGGTCCCGGAAATTTCCTTTTCGGTCCCGCGCCTCTCCATGTCCGTTCCGCTCTTGCTCATAGACTGCAAAGTTACGCAAAAAAAAGGAGACGCCCCCTCTTTTCACACTTTTTAATCCCTTGCTTCTCTACGGCCATGCACATGCCCCTGCACACTTGTTTCTTGAGCGTTCATCTTCCTCATTCTTCATGTCAATCAACAAACCTCAAAACATGTTATAAAACATAAAACGTTAATTTTGTTTGCATTTCAATAAAATAAACATTACCTTTGCGACATTAGCAAAATTCGCCTCCACGACAAACCCTAAAAACGAATATCGTATGAGACAAATCATCTTATTTCTAACCCTAACGGTAGCAGCTATAAGTGGCTTTGCAGCTGGTTCATCTGAAATATCGGATAATCAGAAGCACGAAGACTTATTAGCTATCGTAAAGGAGCGCATGTCAGATTATAATCTTGACAGCAACAAATCTAATATCTACAAGGTGGAGACTGCCTCTGATAGTTTGGTATTCTTCATTGACCCCACACCTCATGCACTTTGGGGACACGAGGCATATGTATGTCATATACCCCAAAATGCAGATATTGATATGGAACCTGAGACTATATTGGTGAAAACTGTCCAGTTCCCTCCGAACCAGAGACTGTTGCCATTGGAAATCAATATGGAAAACTGTTGTGAATTGGTTACTAAGCCAATTGAGTCTCCGAAAGCTGAATCCCCTCGGTTGCAGACTGAGGCAAACACAACATATGTTCTTATGATAGGAGGTGGTCATATGCCAGAACAGCATAAACCCTTTTTTTGGAATGATTGCTCGTTCCTGTACCAAACGTTGGTCAACAAATACTCAATACCTAAAAGCAACATTTATGTAGCCATGACTGATGGTGTAAGTCCTGAGGCTGATATGATTACGCATGATGGAATGCTTATCACGAGTCCCTTAGATTTGGATTTTGATGGACGTCCCGATATACGATATACAGCGACACGCTCAGATATTCAGTTGGCTCTATCGGAGATTCTTGCAAAGATAAAAGAAGATGACCATCTATTTCTGTTCGCAATTGTTCATGGAGGACTGGACGAAAAGGGTAATACATATTTATGTCTATGGGATAATAATTATTTGTATGATTATGAATTACCAGAGATTATATCTCCCTTTGTTGAGAAAGGTGTCAACATAAACATTGCTTTGGGCGCTTGTCATTCAGGAGGATTTATTGATGATCTTCAAGGAATCCCTTGTGTTATAACCACGGCATGCAAGGCTGAAGAGGTTACTTGGACTGCTGACGAGACAGGTCATAAATATTCAAATTTCGTGTATAATTGGACATGTGCTGTTAACCAGGCTACTGCATGGAATAAATATTGCACGTCGGATGTAAATGATGATGGTTACGTCACAATGGATGAAGCGTACTGGTATGCCACAGTTACAGCCGGTTGGCGTAAAATTTATCCACAGTATTACTCATGTCCTGTGTCTACGGGCGAAGAGCTCGGTTTTAATTGTTTTCCTAAAGCGGTTGATTTATATATAAAAGATTATCACGCAGATACAGGTAAACGTAATGATAACAAGCATTTGAATTCATGGGATAGCCCATCCGTTTGGAGTCGATATTGGAGTGACGGCGAGATGGAGCATAAACACGCGGATATAAATAATGGCTGGTACAACAGCGTGATTAACACATGGATCCATAATAGAGGTAAGAAAGCATACACCACAGCGGATAAATATCTGCATACGTATTGGGGAATGGCTTCCACTGCATTTTGCAGTAATGCGTGGAATGGGAAGGAAGTTGATTATATTATCGGGAAAACCGGCGATTACAATAAATCGGTGTTGATTTCTGAGGTCATACAGCCTGGAGACTCTATCCTGATTTCAGTGCCATGCCAGATTCCATATGACGCTTACGGCCAAATAACGACTGATAAACCCGTACAGGCTATCAATTATCTTTCCAGAATTTCTGACTCATCGGAGGATTATGTTTTTGAGTCTGACTATCCATATTATCAAGATTTGATTTACGACAATAAGTTCGCACAGAAAGGAGTCACGATACTTGAAAGGAATAATAAATCAAAATCGATTGAATTGTTGTTCCGAAATCCGTGTGTATGGTTCAGTGATTTTCAAAGCATAGAGTTCAAGCCGGTAACTCCTGATGATGAGCAATTGTTCTCGGTGGCGAAGATATATATGGATCTCAGCGAATCATATTTCTATAATTATTTCACCACAGTTGGGGCAAATAATGTTTCTCCAAGCAGTGAGAGAAAAAATTCAATTGATATCACCAAAGAATCACGATTTATAAGTGGATTTTCATTAGATATGAACCAGGTAGAGAAACTCGGATTTCATATCGTGTACACCAAAACTACCCAAGAGCCTGAAACTTATCAGTTTGATGTGATTCAGAGAAGCGAGTTCGGAGATATTCTGGGTGCACAGCGTGTTGTTATTGAGAGGCCCGTTGCGACTATTGTATATCCTCCTTCCTACGAAATAGAGATGGGTGATGGTTCGTATTTGATTGGAGTTCAAAACGATGATGAGGATAGCGTTGCATGGTTTGATTCCGATATGAACTTGTTGGCTGAGAGTGACGAGTTACGTGTAACGCCAACTAAGGATAGTCACGAATATTTCGTTGCGGCGCACAATTCTGAGGGAGAAATATCGATTACTCCTATAACCCTTGAACCATCATTCCAGATTGAATCGGTAGAAATCCAATCTTCAGACTCATATATTGCTGTGAAGATTTCAGATAACATTGGCGGTCGCGAGGGTGCGATAGTCATAACCTCTGTTACTGGCAACAATGCTTCTGTTAAAATTCCAATTGACCGAGAGAGGGATTCTGTCTCCTTTGATAAAGCAGCAGTAGGAACAGGAATCGTCAACGTGTCATGTATTGTGGATGGCATGATTACTGACTCTATCAATTATAACTTAAACCGTTAAACTTATGGGAATGGAAATGAAAATGAGAAGGGTGCTGTGGACGGTCATGTTTTTCGGAATGGCTGTCTTGGCTTTCGGGGCGGAGAAGGCGACCGTGGCTGTGCATGTGGAGAGGCCGGGGACGTTGGCTGAGTTGGTTGGCGACCGTGGCGAGAATTTGGATTCGCTTGTGGTGAGCGGCAATATCAATGCAGACGACATGGCCGCAATGGTGAGCCTCAGCTCTGCGGAACAGAGATATGCGCTTGATTTGTCGGGATGTCACATTGAGGGTGACGTGATTCCGAATCACGCTTTTGAGAACGGCATGGTCAGGTCGATAATCTTCCCGGAAGGGCTGACAGCACTTGGTAATAGCGCCTTGACTTTCTGCATGGTAGAGAGAGTGCATCTGCCCTCGACATTGCATACGATAGGGATGTATGCCTTTGACGGCGCCCAGGCACTTGAGGAAATCAATATTCCCGAGGGGGTGGAGGAAATCCCCGACCAGTGTTTCAACATGTGTTACAGCCTGGAGAGGCTGGAATTGCCGCAAAGCCTGGCAAGGTTAGGGAGCGGCTGTCTGTTTCATACTCATATAAAGGAACTTAGACTTCCGGAGAATGTGAAATATATCGGAGAAAATGCTTTTGATATGGCCTGTGACCTGAGGAGAGTGTATTGCTGTAATCCTGTTCCCCCTGAGACGGAAGGCAGGCTATGTAATACGAATGTCTCATTTACGGTCTATGTGCCGGTCGGTTCCGGAGAGGCTTACAGGCAGCATCCGGAATGGGGCAAGTATAAGGTGGAGGAGCTGCCGGGGCTTTCCGGAGTGGAGTCTGTGATGCCGGACGCGTGCCGTGCGGCCGTGGTTGTATCGGAGGGCGAGATTGTCATAACAGGCGCTTCTGAGGCCGCGTTGCCTTATGTCGTGTACAACGACAAAGGCATGGAGGTCGGCAAGGGTCGTGTGTGCGGCCAGAAGCGCGTCAAGGGCTTGGCTCCGGGCGTGTATGTCGTCAAGGTGGCAGAAGCCTCGCACAAGGTGCATCTGTAAAGACAGGCATATTATGGGCAGGCCCGTATATCGGCGTTTCGAAGTGTCGATATACGGGCCTGTGGCGCGTTTATTGCCTCGGTGAGCGGGTGCCGGGGGTCAGATGTAGTCGGGGCCGAAGCGGGACTTGACCTCGTTGACCATGGTGCGTATCTCTTGCTCCTGGGCGCGGGGCGCTATGAGCAGGGCGTTGCCGTTCTCGGCCACTATGTAGTCCTTCAGGCCGCTGGCCACTACTATCTTGTCGCCCTTGATGGCGAAGACGCTGCCCTGGCAGTCGCGCGCTATGAGCTTGCAGTTCTGGGTGACGTTGCCGTCGCGGTTCTTGGGGGAGACCTCGTAGAGGGCTCCCCAGGTGCCCAGGTCGCTCCAGCCCAGGTCCACGGGCATCATGTAGACGTTGGAGGCCTTCTCCATGATGGCGTAGTCCACGGAGATGCTGGGGGCGGAAGGGAAGGCCTCGGCTATGAAATCGGTCTCGGCCGGTGTGCCGTAGGCCCGGTCGCCGGCGTCGAACACCTCGGCTATGTCGGGGGCCAGGGTGGCGAAGGAGTCCAGGATGGTGGAGGCTTTCCAGAGGAATATGCCTGAGTTCCAGAGGAAGTCACCGCTTGCAAGGAGTACCTTGGCCATCTCCAGGGTGGGTTTCTCGGTGAAGCACCGTACCTTGGCCACGTCGGGGGAGTCGGTGCAGAAGACGCCTTGCTGTATGTATCCGTAGCCGGTCTCGGGGGCTGTGGGCCTTATGCCGAGGGTGAGCAGCGCGTCATGGGTCTCCACGTATTCGAGTCCTTTGGCCATGGCCTGCCTGAAGGCCTCCTCCTTCAGGATGAGGTGGTCCGAGGGGAGGGTCATGATGGATGCCTGGGGGTCGCGGGCATAGATGTGGTGTGCGGCCCAGCAGACGCAGGGGGCGGTGTTGCGCCGGGCCGGCTCCAGCAATATGTTGCCCTCGGGTATGTGGGGAAGCTGCTCGGCTATCAAGGGCTTGTAGGCCTCGTTTGTGACGAGTATTATGTTTTCGGCGGGGACGAGTGGGGAGACCCTCTCCACGGTCATCTGGAGCAGTGAGCTTCCGGTGCCGAAGAAGTCGAGGAACTGCTTGGGCATGGCGGTGCGGGAGAAAGGCCAGAAGCGGGAGCCTACCCCGCCGCACATGATGACGCAATAGCGATGAGAGTGTGAAATCATGTCTGCTTGGCGCCCGGAGGCGCCGGTTTAGAGGTTGTTATAAGGTTAAGGAATCGTATTCGCTCACAGGGCCTGGGGCTTGAACTGGTGCTTGACGCCCTCCACCACGTTGAGCATGTAGTCGCCGAGCTTCTCGGCCTCGCCCACGAGGTCCATGAAGAAGATGCCCTGCTGGTAGTCGTATTCGTGGTTGTTGATGTTGGAGATGTTGGCGTCACGCAGCTTGTTTCGGTAATTGTTTATCTCGCGCTCGCGGTTGTAGGCCGCGATGATTTTTGAGTCCTCGGGTGTCTCCATCTCCTTGAGCAGGTCCATCATGTTTGCCATGGCGGCCTCCACGAGCTTGAACATGGCGTCTATCTCCTGGAGCATGTGCGGGGTGAACTCCACATGTACCTGGTTCTTGCGGCTCAGGGTCTTGGCCACGTTGAAGCAGCTGTCGGCGATGGACTCTATCTCGGAGATGATGCGCAGCATGCCGGCTATGCGCATCTTGCCTTCCGGGGAGAGACGCCCTTCGGCCACCTGGTTCAGGAACTTTCCTATCTCTATCTCCATGCGGTCGGAAATCTCCTCGTATTTCTCCAGACGGTTGTAGGTGTCCTGGTACTTGCCCTCCTGGGGGTCGCCGTGTATCAGGTCCTCGGCCATGCCGAGCATACGCTGCACCCTCTCGCCATAGACGGCTATCTCCTTCTGGGCCTGGGCTATGTTCAGCTCTGAGGTGCCGAGCATGCCTCGGCCTATGAACTTGAGGGAGAAGTCCTCCTGCTGGTCATGGTGGCGTGCGGGCATCATCCAGCATACGATGCGCACGTAGAGCTTGGTGAACCATATCATTATCAGGAGGTTGATGGCGTTGAAGACGGTGGGGAACATGGCCAGGGCGAATGCCATGGAGGCCTGTGTCTTGGCCGTGTATCCGCCTGCGGGGTCGAACAGGGTGGAGTCGGCCATGCCGGCCTCCTGGGCCGCCGTTATGTCCATGGGGTTGAGGTCGCCGCACCACTCGGTGATATCGGCCACCAGGGTGATGAAGGGGTTGAAGAGGATGAGCGCTATTATGGAGCCGAGCACGTTGAAGAGCACGTGGCCCATGGCGGTGCGCCTGGCGGCCAGGTTGCCCGACAGGGAGGCGAGCACCGGCGTGATGGTGGTGCCTATGTTGCCGCCCAGGATTATGGCGCAGGCCAGCGGGTAGGAGATCCATCCCTGCGAGCACATGATCAGGGTGACGGCGAAGGTGGCTGCGGAGCTTTGCACCACCATGGTCAGGATTATGCCTATGGCGAAGAATATAAGCACGGAGCCGTAACCCAGGTTGGTGTATTCGGTCAGGAACGCCAGCATCTCGGGATTCTCCTGAAGGTTAGGCACATAGAGGCTTATCATGTCCAGACCCATGAACAGGAAGCAGAATCCTATGAGGAACTCACCGAGGCTCTTGTAGGCGCTCTTCTTCATGAAGAGCATGGGCACGGCGAGGGCGAGCAGCACTATGGTGTAGTCGGAGATATGCACCTCGAAGGAGAAGGCCGAGATAATCCAGGTGGTGACCGTGGTGCCGACGTTGGCTCCGAAAATCACGGCCATGGACTGCGCCAGGCTCATCAGGCCGGCGTTGACGAAACTCACCACCATCACGGTGGAGGCGGACGAGCTTTGTATCAGAGCCGTGATTATGATGCCGGTGAGCACTCCGGTCACCCGGTTCTTGGTCATGAATCCCAAGATGTTGCGCAGGCGGTCGCCGGCCACTTTCTGGAGACCCTCGCTCATCACTTTCATGCCGTAGAGGAAGAGGCATACGGCTCCCAGGAGGCTGATAAACTGCAGTATAGAGTATTGCATGTAGTTGGTGCAGGGGCGGTTGATGATAAGAGAACATTCTCAAGGACCCCGCTGTTCGTGTTGCAAAATTAATAACTTTTTTGCAAACCGGAAAAAAAGCGTTAACTTTGGAGTGTGAAGAGTCTGAAGCATATACGCGTGGCGGTGTGCCTGGTCATGCTCGTGGAGTGTGTCCTGTGGGTTTTGGCCGGCCTGTCGGCTCCGGGCCACGCGCGTGTGGCGGTATCCTTGCAGCTTAGCCCGTCCCTGGCCGCTGTGGGTGTCGGTTCCGTCCTGGGCGCCGGGTCGCTGTGGCTGGCGGTCACATTCTTGCTTGGCCGTGTCTATTGCTCGTCGGTGTGTCCGCTCGGCACGTTGCAGGACCTTGCCATACGTGCCCGCGGCCTGTTCGGAGGAAGACGTAGGGTCCGTTTCGTGTATCGCAAGGGCAACAACCGCCGCTTCCTGATGCTCGGCATATATGTGGCTTCGTTTGTGGCCGCGATAGGTTGCGTGCCTTTGCTCTTGGAGCCGTGGGCCTCTTTTGTCAACGCGCTGGGACATGTGGCGGGCATGGGGGTGCATCCCGTTCTCAAGGGACTCGGGGTCGGGGCTTCCCTGGGGCTTGCCTGTGCTGCGGTGAGCGTGCTCCTGGTGCTTGTGTACGCCCTGCTGGCGGGACGTGACTTCTGCAACGAGATATGCCCCGTGGGCACCGTGCTGCGCGTGGCCGGGGCCAGGGCCGTGATGCACATAGAGCTGTATCCTGACCGATGTACGGCGTGCCTCAAGTGCCAGGACGTGTGCAAGGCTTCCTGCATAGACATCAAGACTCGCACCGTGGACAACGGGCGCTGCGTGCGCTGCTTCAACTGCGTGGCGGCCTGCGACGATGACGCGATACGCTTCACCGTAGACCGCACGGGAGTGGCCTCTCCCCTTTTCCAGAAACGCCGGTCCGTGACTCCGTAACCATCCATCCTATCATCACGACATGAGAAAGTATCAAGACATGCTCCGGCATATACTCGAGAGGGGCCACCGGAAGGAGGACCGCACCGGTACGGGCACCATCTCCACCTTCGGCTACCAGATGCGCTTCGACCTGGGCGAGGGTTTCCCCCTGCTCACCACCAAGCGCGTGCACCTGAAGAGCATAATCCACGAGCTGCTATGGTTCCTGAAGGGTGACACCAACGTGAGGTACCTGCAAGAGCGGGGTGTGCGCATCTGGAACGAGTGGGCCGGCCCGGACGGGGACCTGGGCCATATCTACGGCTACCAGTGGCGCTCCTGGCCCGCCTATGACGGCACCTGCGTGGACCAGATACGGCAGGCCGTGGACGACATACGCCATAACCCTGACTCCCGCCGCATCATAGTGAGCGCCTGGAACGTGGCGGACCTCCCCAACATGAACCTGCCTCCGTGCCACGCCTTCTTCCAGTTCTACGTGTGCGACGGGCGCCTGTCCCTGCAGCTGTACCAGAGGAGCGCCGACTCCTTCCTGGGAGTGCCGTTCAACATAGCCTCCTACGCCCTGCTGACCATGATGATGGCCCAGGTGTGCGGCCTGGAACCGGGTGAGTTCATACACACCTTCGGGGACCTGCACATATACCTGAACCATCTGGACCAGGTGCATGAGCAGCTGGGGCGCGAGCCTCGCCCGCTGCCCCGCATGGTCATCAACCCGGAGGTGAAGGATATTTTCGATTTCAAGTACGAGGATTTCCGCCTGGAGGGCTATGACCCGTGGCCCGCCATCAAGGGGGAAGTGTCGGTTTAAATCATACTTAAAGACATGGGAATCAATCTTATAGTAGCTATGGGAGAGGACCGTGCCATAGGGCGCGGAGGCGACCTTATATGGCATTTGCGCGAGGACCTTCGGCATTTCAAGGCCCTGACCATGGGCCATGCCATAGTGATGGGCCGCAAGACCTGGCAGTCGCTGCCTGGCGGGGCGTTGCCCGGACGCCGCAACATAGTTGTGAGCCGCAACCCTGCGTTCGAGGCTCCGGGGGCCGAGGTCTACCCTACCCTGGCCCGCGCGTTGGAGGAGGCGCGGCGCACGGACCCGGACCCCTTCGTGATAGGGGGAGGCACCGTGTACGCTGCCGTGCTGCCGCTTGCGGATGTCCTGTATCTGACCGAGGTGCTGGCCTCTTTCCCTGACGCCGACACCCGCTTCCCTGAGCTTGAACCAACGGAGTGGGAGGTTGTTGAGTCTTCAGGACCGGAAACGGACGCCAAGTCGGGCCTGCGGTACCGGTTCAAAACACTGAGACATGAAGGTCGTAATCATAAACAAAAGTGACAGCCGAGGGGGCGCCGCAGTGGTGTCCTGGCGCCTCATGAACGCCTTGCGCGACAAGGGCGTCGAGGTCTCCATGCTCGTGGCCGAGAAGACCACGGACGACCCGGACGTGCACCCGGCAGGGCCGCGCAAGGCCCTCAGGCGCGCTTTCCTGAGGGAGAGGCTGGAGATATTCTGCCGCAACGGGTTCAGCCGCGAGGACCTGTTCAAGGCCGATGTGGCCGACACGGGTCTGCCGTTGGCCTCGCATCCCCTTGTCCGGGAGGCCGACATAGTCCTGCTCGGGTGGATAAACCAGGGGCTGCTCTCTCTCTCCGAGATAGGGCGTATCGCCTCGGCCAAGCCTGTGGTGTGGGTGATGCACGACATGTGGTGCGTCACAGGTGTATGTCACCATGCAGGAGAGTGCGAGGGCTTCATGCGGGAGTGCGGCGACTGTCCTTTGCTCCATTGGCGCAAAGGGGCGCATGACCTCTCACATCGTGTCTGGAGACGCAAACGGAAGCTGTACGGGCGCGGAGGCCTCACCTTCGTGGCCGTGAGCCACTGGCTGCGTGAGCGATGCAAGGCGTCATCGCTCCTCAGCTCTGCAAGCGTGGAGGTGATAGGTAACCCGTTCCCCATGCCGAAATACAAGTTTACCCCGCGCTATCAGGATGACCGGCTGGAGCTGCTTATGGTGGCCGCCCGCATAGACGACCCCATCAAGGGCCTGCCTACCCTTTGCCGGGCGCTGGAGATAGTAAGGGAGCGGCATCCGTTGCTCCACAGGCGTATCCATCTCACGCTTCTCGGCACCGTGAAGGACCGCTCGGCGCTAACGCGCCTGTGCGTGCCCTACGACGCGCCCGGCTCCATGCCGGTGGTGATGACCGAGCCCTTCTACCGCCACGCCGACATAGTGCTGTCCCCTTCCAGCTACGAGACGCTGCCCGGCACACTCGTAGAGGCTCAGGTCTATGGCGCCGTGCCTGTGGCTTTTGACAGCGGCGGCCAGCGTGACATAGTGGTGCCGGGCGTCACCGGCGTGCTGGCTTACCGCCATCCGGACCCGGAGCATACGGCGCAGGATTTCGCCCAGGCGATAGTCGACGCCGCCGGAATGCTTGAGAATACCTCACGGCGCGACCTCGCGGCCAGGATGTATGAGAGCGTGGCCTCGCGATTCAGCCAGGATCGGGTGGCAGACCAATACATCGATTTATTCAATAAACTGCTAAATGACTGATTACCTGATATGAAAAGCTATTTAATCATTGTTGTCGCCTTATTCGCCACGGTGTCATGCTCCAAATCCTCGCCTGACGAGCAGAAGGCGAGGCTCGTTGAGGTCAAGGGTGAGTGGACCCACGAGCAGACCGACAAGGCCATAGACATCTACCTTGACGGCCTGCGCCGCGAGGAGGAGCTGCTTGACCGCAACCTGGAGCTGCGGGAGCAGTTGCGCTTCTTCGACGAGAACCGCTGTTCGCGCGACGTGCTGCGCCAGCGGCGTGCCGAGATAGACAGCACCCGCGCGCGCCTCGACGCCAAACGTGAGAGAATCAACAAGATTTCAAAGTGACAATCAAATCTTTATGAGAACCTTCAAGACATTTACCTTAACCGTGCTCCTGGCAGGCGCCGCCGCCTTTGCAGCCTCTGCCGAGGAGACGCGTATCAAGCCATTCGAGAAAGACGGCTTCTATTTCGCCTCATATTACAACGACCCGGGGAA
This sequence comes from uncultured Bacteroidales bacterium, assembly GCA_900552315.1. Taxonomy (GTDB): domain Bacteria; phylum Bacteroidota; class Bacteroidia; order Bacteroidales; family Muribaculaceae; genus Lepagella. Next base: position 18,291 of record URZM01000020.1, read on the forward strand.
TCTCGCGCTGATCAATCCGTCAACCGGGGGTTGGGACCAGTATTTCCCGGATGTCGTGAGCGATCCCCAATACGAGGGCGACGTGACGCTGCCCTCCGAGGTGGAATGGGAGGGCCGGACCTATAAGGTAGTGGCCATCTACGATAATTTCATGAGAAACTGCCCGGGGCTTACCAGCGTCACAATCCCCTCCTCGGTCTACTCTGTGGGTTCGTGGCTCTCCGGGTGCCCGTCTCTCAGATACATCCATGTGGCCGAGGGTAATGAAACGTATTATTCCGTGGACGGCGTGCTGTTCCAGAACTCTGACAAATGGGGCAAAATCCTGCTTTCATACCCGGAGGCGCATGGAGATGTCTATGCGATACCGGAAGACACGGATGCCATCTGGGCCGGAGTGTTCCAGAACAACACCTCGTTGCGCTCCGTCACGATTCCCGAATCCTTGACTTTCATCAGCTCGTGGACATTCAGCGGATGCACCTCGCTGACGGAGGTGAAATTGCCTTCGGCACTGAAGGTATTGGGCAGCAACGCTTTCTGCGGTGTGCCTTTGCAGAGCATAGAGTTGCCTGAGGGTCTGGAGACCCTGGGGTATTGCGCATTGGCCGACACGCCAATCCGCAAGCTTCATATCCCGGCGTCCCTGATCGACCTGGGCGCAGGCGCAAATGACAACAATTTCCGCTATAATCCTCTGTATGCCATGCCGGCTTTGGCGACAGTGACCGCAGATTCCGGAAATCCTGTGGTCAAGGTGGAGGACAACATACTCTATTCCAAGGACGGCAAGGAGGTGCTGGGATTCCCCACAGGCTCGGTGAAGTCCGAGGGCGAGAGTCTTGTATTGCCTGAGGGCGTGCAGGTTATATGCGACGATGCGTTTTATTCTGCTCCCTTGGCGTATATCGAATTTCCTTCCACGTTGAAAAGGATAGACGGTTACGCCTTCTCCATGAGCAAGCTGCGGGAGCTTGACATGCCGGACAGCGTCGAGAAATTGGGCCTGAGTTGTTTTGCACGCAATCGCGAGCTGAAGAGGGTTCGGCTCTCACAGAAACTGACGTCTCTGCCTGACGAGGCTTTCGTGTGGTGTACGGCGCTTGAGGAGATTGAAGTGCCGGAAAGCGTGCGCTCCATCGGGTCGGACTGCTTCGGAGACTGCCACGCGCTCATGAAGATACGCCTGCCGGAGCAGATGGAATCCATAGGCCGTTACGCCCTGTGCTGCCTTTGGAATGTGGATGACATACGCATACCATACGGAATCACTGATTTGGAAGGCTATGTGCTGTGGGGCTGCGGCACGTATGCGCCGGGACTTTTTACCGTGCACCTTCCTGCCACGTTGAAGCATGTGTCCTCAAGCGCTATCTTGGACTCAGGCTTGGGGCACCTGATGGTCGAGGCCGACGAGCCGCCAGTATGCGAGGCCGACGCTTTCGGCTCGGCGGAGTACCAGGCCACCCTCCATGTGCCGGTAGGCCGTGCCGAGGCGTATGCCCAGGCACCTGTGTGGCGCGATTTCAAGACGATTGTGGATGACCAGGTGGCTTCTCAGGGAGCGATAGCCATGGACGGGTCCATTGCGTGCAGCAAGAGCGGCGATAGCGTGGAGTTCAGCCTCCCCGGGGCGGCCGACTGGGCCTTGTATGCCTCTGACGGCCGCGTGGTTGCCTCCGCAAACGGTGTGGAGCGCTTCGCTCCGGTCTCCGGCCTCCCCTCCGGAATCTACCTCGTGACCGCCAAGACCCGCACAGGGGCTGTGCTCACCCTCAAGGTGACGCTCTGACCACCCCTCCCCTATCTTCTGCAGCACCGGACGGCTTGGGGGCATTGGTTGACACTCGCATACTTGACGGCATGCCCTGTCTCGTGCGGCCTGTCCTGGCCCCGGAGGGGCGCACAGATTGTTAGCCCCCCACGTCCTCGTGGGGGGTG
>URZM01000021.1 GCA_900552315.1 uncultured Bacteroidales bacterium
CAGGGCACGCGAGATACAGCATCGCCTGCGTTTTGACTTCACCTGCGCCTACGACGAGAAGGACTCCATAGGCAAGCGTTACCGTCGCCAGGACGCCATAGGCACACCCTACTGCATCACGGTGGACCACCAGACCCTGGAAGACGGCACCGTGACCATGCGCCACCGCGACACAATGGAGCAGCAACGCCTGAGCGTGGACGAGGTGGAGCGCATACTCAAGGAGGAGGTCAGCCTAAACTCCCTGCTCCGCAAACTACAGTAATATAAAAACTCTCCATATAGCAAAAACATGAAGAAATACACCCCTTGGATCGTGGTAGGCGGCATCGTGCTTATCCTGGTAATATGGCTCGCGGTGGGCTACAACGGCATGAACTCGTCGAGCTTGGAGGTAGACAACTCATGGGCCAACGTACAGAGCCAGTACCAGCGGCGCAAAGACCTGATTCCCAACTTGGAAGCCACAGTAAAGAAATATGCCCAACATGAGAGCGAGACCCTGACCTCAGTGACAGAGGCCCGCGCAGGGGTCGACAAGGCCCAGCAGGCCGTGAACGCGCTCCCTGCCGAGGCACCATCCGACGAGATGGAGATGTCCCGATATATGCAGACCCAGGCCGAGGCTGCCAAGGCTCTCGACATTTATGTCAACGCCGTGAAGGAAGCATATCCCGACCTGAAGGCCAACGAGAATTTCCTGGACCTGCAGGAGCAGCTCGAAGGGACCGAGAACCGTATACAGGTGGCACGCCAGAACTACAACGAGGCTGTGAAGCTGTACAACAAGAAGGTAAGCTCGTTTCCCAATGTGCTGATTTCAGGAATGTTCGGCTTCCAGAAACGCAGTATGTTCCAGGCAGACGCCGATGCAGCCGCCGCCGTGAAAGTTTTTCAAGACTAACCGCACGCAATGATGAAAAGGACTCTTATATATGTTTTGGGAGCCTGCCTGGCGATGCCCCTGCTCACCTCGTGCCTGGGCGACGACCCGAAGAATGAGGAAGACCCTTGGAAGGAGCAGAACGACACGTGGTTGATATCCAAGGAGCTGGAGAAAGACGCCGACGGCAACCCGGTCTACGAGAAGGTGACATGCTCGTGGGACCCCAACGCTTTCGTGCTGATGAAGTGGCACAATGACCGCGCCCAGACAGCATCCAAGCTCTCGCCCATGAGCACCAGCACCGTGGACGTGCGCTATGAGGTCAGGACTATCGACGGCACCGAGGTAGACAACTCCAAAAGCCGCGTCACCCCGGCTCCGGGTGTCTACCGTTCCCAGCTCAACAAGAACATTATGGGTTGGATTATCGGCCTTGGCAACATGCATATCGGAGACACATGCACCATACTGATTCCCTATAACCAGGCCTACGGGTCTATCCCCTACAAAGGGTTGAAAGCCTATAGCTCTCTCGTATTCGACGTGCGTCTGGTGGACATACCGGCTTGGGAAAAACCTATCTGAATATCGATCCTCTCCTCCCACAAATTGTACAATCCCATTCACTTACAAGTATATGCTTGCATACATCAACTGGGACGTAAGTCCCATCTTCATAACCCTCGGGCCGCTCGAGATACGTTGGTATGGCCTGATGTTCGCTCTCGGTTTCCTGGCAGGATACTGGATAGTGGCCCGCATGTTCAAGCACGAGGGCGCACCTGAGAAATGGCTCGGCACGCTGCTCATCTTCTTGGTGGTATGCACTGTGGTCGGAGCCAGGCTCGGACATGTGTTCTTCTATGAATGGGACTATTACAGCCAGCACAAAGGCGAGATATTCAAGATATGGGAAGGGGGCCTCGCCAGCCACGGAGGCGCCATCGCCAATTTCATAGGCCTGTGCATATTCTCCTGGTGCGTAGCCAAGAAGAATCCCTCATGGACCATCGACAAGGTGGTCGTACCCATAGCCTTGGTTGCCGGGCTCATCCGGCTCGGCAACCTTTTCAACTCCGAGATATACGGCGACCCCACAGACCTGCCGTGGGGATTCGTGTTCGTGCGCAATGGCGAGACATTCGCCTCCCATCCCACGCAGCTCTACGAGGCGTTGGCGTATTTCGCGCTCTTCGGACTGTTGATGTGGATGTATTGGAAACGCAACGCGGAGGAAAGGCCCTGGCTCCTCACCGGAGTGTTCTTCCTGTGGACTTTCGGCGCACGCTTCATAATTGAGTATGTGAAAAATCCTCAGGAATCCTGGGAGTCGGACATGGCACTGAATATGGGGCAATGGCTCTCCATCCCGTTCATACTGCTCGGAGCCGGGCTTATGATATATGCCATGTGCCGCCCGCGTCAGGAATGGAAATTCCCCGGCAAATTCGCCGAGGAGCTTGAAGGCCCCGGCAAAAGCAAATCCAAACCCACAAAAAAATAATGAACCTTGCGGAAGTGAATCCCGCGTTAAAAATTCTTACTCATGCGTACAGACAAAGAACTGGAGGGTGTGACCCTCCTTGGCAACCAGGGTACCACCTACCCTACCGACTACGACCCTTCGCTGCTCGAGACATTCGAGAACAAGCATGAAGGACGTGACTATGTGGTGACATTCGACTGCCCGGAGTTCACCACCTTGTGTCCAAAGACTGGACAGCCCGATTTCGGACACATATACATAAAATACATCCCGCGCACCCGCATGGTGGAGAGCAAGAGCCTCAAACTGTACATGTTCTCCTTCCGCAACCACGGAGATTTCCATGAGGACTGCGTGAACATCATACTCAACGACCTCTGGGAGCTGATGGATCCCAAATACCTGGAGGTCAAGGGTAGATTCATGCCGCGCGGCGGCATCAGCATCCATCCCTTCGCATGCAAGGGAGACGACGAGCATACAGCACTCGTGCAGGCGCGCACCTTGAGCGAGCTTGAAGCAGACATCTGATCTACAAATTGCAACAGACTATGAAAAAAGACTCTATACTTGTCCTGTCGGGCGGGATGGACTCCGTCACCATGCTCTACGAGTACAGGAACCGCATAGCGTTGGCAGTCAGCTTCGACTATGGTTCCAACCACAACAAGAAAGAAATCGCGTGTGCCGCCGAAAACTGCCGCGCCACAGGCGTGGAGCATATAGTCATCCCTCTGGACTTCATGGGCAAATATTTCGAATCGTCGCTGCTCCAGGGAGCTGACGCGATACCGGAAGGAGACTACCGCGAGGCAAACATGAAAAGTACGGTAGTGCCTTTCCGCAATGGCATAATGCTCGCCGTGGCCACCGGACTGGCCGAAAGCCGAGGACTGAAGCATGTGATGCTCGCAAACCACGGCGGCGACCACGACATCTACCCCGACTGCAGACCGGAGTTCGTCTCGGCCATGAGCGAGGCCATGCGCCAAGGCACATACCCCGGCATCACATTGCTGGCACCATACACATACCTCACCAAGGCCGACATAGCCATGCACGGCAAACGCCTGGGCGTGGACTACTCCCTCACCTATTCATGTTACAAGGGCGGCGAGAAGCATTGCGGCGTGTGCGGAACCTGCGTAGAACGCAAGGAAGCCCTCGCCACAGCCGGAATACCAGACCCCACTGAATACCTCAATCCCTGAAACTCCACATGTATTACGTAAGCAAACGAATTGAAATATCGGCGGCACACCGCCTGTGCCTCTCCTACGAGAGCAAATGCACATCGCTCCACGGACACAACTGGATCATCACAGTGCATTGCCGCGCTAAGGAGCTGAACCGGGACGGGATGGTGGCCGACTTCACACATATCAAACAGATGATAACAGGGAAGCTGGACCACGCGGTGCTAAACGACGTGCTTCCCTTAAACCCTACGGCTGAGAACCTGGCTCGATGGATTGTGGACACCATTCCCACATGCTACCGCGCGGACGTGCAGGAGAGCGAGGGAAACACCGCCTCCTACGAACTCGATGACTGATGAGAAAGCTCAACGAAATATTCTATTCCCTGCAAGGCGAGGGGGCGCACACCGGCATGCCGTGCGTGTTCGTCAGATTCAGCGGCTGCAACCTGCGCTGCCCTTTCTGCGACACTGACCATGCACATGGCATCCCTATGAACGACGCGGACATAGTGGCCTACATAAACATGTATCCGGCTGACTGGATAGTACTGACCGGAGGAGAACCTTCGCTGTGGATAGATGACGATCTCATTCACACACTCCATGTGGCCACCGGCAAAAAGATAGCCATCGAGACAAACGGCACCCGCCAGGTGCCGGACGAGATAGACTGGATAACTCTCTCCCCAAAGTACGGCATGGCGCCCGACGCTCCTTTAATACCAGGCGTGCAGCGTGCCGATGAAATCAAGGTGGTGGACACTGGCCAAGACCTGGAACAGTATTTTGCGTTGCCTCAATGCCGGTCCAACACGCTCATGTACCTACAGCCTTGCTGGGTGCCTGACGCGCGGCAATGCGCGGAAAACACCGCGCGCACAGTAGCAAGGGTGAAGGACGACCCGCGCTGGCGGCTGTCAGTGCAGGCCCACAGATACCTGAGTATTCCCTGATCACGTAGCAAGACAGGGAAAAGTTCACTCCCCGGTCGTCATGCGTAAGAGTGAAGACCGGGGAGCAGATAGTTCGCGCCGAAATATGTGAACAGCACCGTGACCACCGCCACGAGCAGATAGACATGCAGCACACGGGGACGACGGAAACATGCCAGACGACGTGAGGCCCAATGCACCGGGACAGAATATACCAAGAGCATGACAAGGGCACATGTCTCCTTAGGATCCCAACCCCAATAGCGTCCCCACGACTGGTTAGCCCACACGGCTCCGATGAATATGCCTGCCGCAAGCAGGAAAACCGCCGGGGTAAGCAACAGACGGTTTGTGCGGCAAAGCCATTCAGCCCGCGCGGTGTCCTTACTGCACAAGCCCACCGCCGAGAGTACCGACATAAGCAGGAACATGACATACGAGGTCATGACAAGCATGACATGCACTGATAGCAACGGACTGGCGAGTACCGGCATGAGCGCGCCTATCTGCGGCACGCGGCCCCCCATGGCAGCCACGAACAATGCCATGGCTCCCACCAGCAAGACCGCGCCACGCATCAGCAACGGCCCCGCGACACAGCCTACGGACAACGCCACAAAACCCATGAACATCATTGTTTCCGGTCCGTTGGAAAGCGGTATATGTCCTCCTATCCACCACAAGACGCCCAACAGAGTGGCCATATAGACAAACACGAGCCATGACAAAACGATTATGCCACGGTGCATCCACTCCGAGGGGACGCGGCTACCCAAGGAGTACCACAGGCACAAAAGGCTCAGGACCAAAGCCATCACGGCGGCCAGCGCCGGACGCGCACCGACATTGTATATGCGTTCCGCCTGCATCTTGCCTTCAGAGGGCAGACAATCAGCTCCCGCATAGCGCCGCTGCCCCTCAATCAACTCGGTTATCACCTCATTGGCCTCCACATTCTTGCCTTTAAGCAACAGCTCCTTCATGCGCGGCATCGTGGTCTGCATGAATTTCCACTGCTCCAAGTCCATCTGCGAGGGACGGCGCCCGGTCAGAGACAGCCACTCCATGTGTCCCGCCGACGTGCGGTATGGATAAATCCTGAAGGCCTCTCCGGTGCCGAGCCATTGAATCAACGCATCACGCTCGGCCTCTTCCCTTTTGCCCTTCTCTGATGTCGGTGCCACGGCATGAGTCTCATCCCAGTCCCGTTGCCAACGGTCGAAATAGAAAAGCCAGCCGGACAAGACCTGTTCCGGGGTCATGTCCCGATACGACTCCCCTCCATAGAGCTTGGCCGTGACATCCCTGGCCATGGTCTGCATAGGACAGACACGGTCATTCCAATACACATACACCTTTCCGAGATTGGCAGCCAAAGGTCTCTGCATGGCAGGCAGCTGTGAGGACATCGCATACGCCTGCGAGGTGCCGGCAAATATCAGGACCGTTGCAACGCCCCCCTTGCGCAACAAAGAACGCCAAGGAGTTTTCTTCTGAAAAAAGAAACCGACCATCCCCACGAGCAAAAGCGCATAGCCGGAATATGTGATACCTGTACCCCAAGGGTCATGGCTCACGGCCAACGTGGAGTCAGCGGCCGATATGCCTGACTGATAGAAACGCCAGCCGTCCGCCTCGCCCACATTGTTCATGGAGACATCCACCAGCTTGCCGTCCACCAGCAGATGGCTCTTGAAATCCATAGGCGTGGTGGTGCCCGGATAGAATACTATCTCCGCACTCTCCAGCGATACAGAAAACGGAAAGGTACCGTCACCGGGTCCGGCGGTCTTCCTGAACTCTGTGACAGGTTCGCCGCCGTCAGGCAATGTCAACTCTCCCTGTATGCCGCAGAAATGCGTGACGATTGCCCCGGCCAGTATGACGGCCAGGGCAATATGTATAAGAAGCGTGAATGGTTGTCGTCTGATCATCAGATTGCGTCTACAAATCGTATTATCGCGTCGCGGTCGGCCTTCGGGAGCTTACGGAATTTCTCGATGCTCGCCGCTGCGTCGCTTTGCGGAGAATAGCCATGCCACATTATGGCCTCAAGGGTGGTGCGCGCACGGCAGTCGTGCAGGCGGTCAGCCGTAGGACTGCCGGTCACCTTCTGATGCAATCCGCGTCCCCACAGAGGCGTGGTACGGCACCAGCCTCCACGTATATCGTTAGCCATTAGCAGCTTATGCTGCACCATGTCGGTATAAGGCCATATCTTCTGATAGGGGAAACGAGGCAGCTCATTGCCTTTGAAGAACTTGGCGGGATCCACTATATTGTCGGGGCCGGTGATCCAGCTGGGCCTGTGGCAATAGTCGCAGCCAATCTGGCTGAAAAGCTCACGACCCCGTACCACCTCCGGGTCATCCACGTCGCGCACGGCTGGAACCGCCAGGCCGCGATGCCATACCATCAGGTCCGTGTACTCGTCATCGGTCATCTCCACATCCAGGTTCTTGTCCGTAAGATATGCCGTGATACGCTCCTCCATGGAACCTTCCCAATATGATGGATGCTTGCGCTGCGGGTCTATACGCTGCACATATTTGTCAAAACCGGCCTGTACCTCCGGGTCCGTAGCCGAGTATTTCACGTATGTGCCGGCGGCATCCAGATAATGGTAACGACGGTCCGAACGCGTCACGTTGGTGATGTTCCAGATGGCGTTGGCACCTGCCGCATCCTGAAGCGGGCCGCGCGAAAGGGCGTATGTGAAACGACGGACATAGGGAGTGCCGTCACCCTGCAATGAATTGGCATACATCGAATTCCATGTACCGCCGCTGTAAAAAGCGGGATTGAAACCGTTGGTCATGTAGCCGTCTGCCTCTTCCTTGCGATACTGGGCCAATATGTCCTCCTCCGTGATGGCGTCAAGCAGCCCTGTGCCATAAATGCCGATGGTGGATTCCAGCTTAACGGCATAATCTCCGGGAAGCTGATAGCCTCGGTTCACTACATAAATCGCCTCCTTGGGCATAGTCACCTCCGGGTATTGCAGCTCATAGGTTTCCCCGTCGTCGAACTTGTTGCCCCAGCGGTCCGTGGCATTCACCCAATGCACCTTGATATTGCTCTCGTCAAGAGGAGCCTTGAACGGAGCCACGGCATGGCTCTGCGGCATACCTGCAAGCCATGGCACATAACCTTCAGTGGCAGGGTCATATACCACAAGCAGACAACCGTTACCAATCTCATTGGTATTGAAGCTGCCTTCTGGCACACGGGTGCCGTGGCCGTAGTTAGGGTGGCAATGAGTGCATGAAGTACGTATATACACAGGACCGAGACCGCCTCGCACGCCAGTCTGGTTGGCCATAAAAGGCTTCTCGAACAATGCCTCGCCGTTTTTGAACGACTGATAGAAACCCTGCTGCTCCACTGCCGGAGCGGGCTGCTCAAACGCATTGCTCGTACTCAGCAACGTGGTGCCGAGCTCACCACCGGCATAATACCACTCCGGCATCTCCTTGTCCGAAGGTTTCTCATCATTCTTGATCGTGTCGTCCGAACACGAAATGAAGCCCGCCGAGCAAAACGCGGCGAGCATCATTGAAGTTACAAAAGAGTTTGTTTTCACTGTATGTCTTGAGTATTAAATGACTATCGTTCCGTGACTACGGCGGCGGCCTCCTCCAAAGCAGCCACCAGAGTCTCGCCGGCCGCCTTCATGGCAGCCTCGCTCAGAGCGCCGGCAGCGTTCTTGGCGAACGGCTCGGGAATCAGCTCTATGGCTGCTATGGTGTCATCGATGGCCTTGCGCACCTTGGCGTCCGCCTCGGCATTGTGGGCGCGTACATAGTCGCTGACACTCGCGTCACCGCTGCGAGAACCCAGATATGCATTACGCACCGATCGGATGTTGTCTGCGAAATCCTCGATGGAATTGAGCGAGTACGGGGACTCGATATAATTCTTGTCCTCAAGCGAGGAACCGATATGGGGACGGCCGATCTTTGTGTTGCCAACCTCGTCTGCGATGTCGATGCAACCCTGAAGGATCTCCTCAGATGCCTCCTGATAAGTCTTGAAGCGGGAACCGGCCTGATGTGCGTTCTTCATCTCCCAACCGTAATTCTCGCCGTAATCAAGCTCGGCCTCCTCAAGCACGGCCTGCTTGGCGGCGCTGAGGTTCTCGGTACCGGCCCAGCATGCCTCCAGACATACGCACTGCGCGCAAAGGTCATCGGCCACGGCCACCAGATACTCCAGTTCCTCGGGAGTATAGTCAGTGCTGTGTACAAGAGCGGTGTTCTCATCGGCGCTGAGCTCGAATAGCATATACTCCACGGCATGGAAACCTATCAGGCCATATCCGCCGTTGTTCTCCAGGCTCCAAGGATTGCCGCTGCGAATCTGCACGAGCAGATTCTCCATGGCGGCCTTGTCAAGCGGCCATGAATCGATATGCGGGTCTATGTTATGGTTGGCGGCGGGACCGAAAAGGAACGCCTCACTAAGCTCCCAATTCTTGCGTGCACGTTTCCAAGCCTCACCTGCAGCCTGGATGTCAGCCTGGGTCAATGTTCCGGCCTCATGCTTGGACTGCATGGCGTGGCACAGGTCACGCATCTCTATGGCGGCATCGGCCATGGCCGCGTAGGTTGGCAACACCGTGTGGTCAACATAGTCGTTGACGGCTGCCTGCAAGGTCTTTTCCTTCGCCGAGAGGTCGGTGTCCGTCTTGGGCTCGTCATTGTCGTCAGAACAGCTTGCCGCCAACAAGGCAAGCGCTCCGAACATCATAATTTTTCCAAATTTCATAGTTTATCGTAAAGTTTGTTGATGATTGTCTGTCATTTGAACCAGCCGGAGTATGCGATTCCCAGATTAATTGCCGGTTCGTTGTTGTATTTCTTGTCCAGGATGCCATAAGTGTATTCACCCTTCACCACGATCTGCGGAATAGGATACCAGTTCACACCGGCCGATATTTTATGTCGGCCACACCATTGCAGCGGGGTGGAGCTTTCCATCTTGGCCATAGAGTCATAATAGTCATATCGGCCGAAGACATAGAATCTCTGCCTGTCGGCACGCATGCGGGGTATCAGCGAGAATATGTCGTATCCCGCCTCGAACCCTGCCGCCAAGGCATCCGAGGCCACTTCCTGCCTCTTGGAAGTCGAGTTCTTGGACATGGAGATGTTGAACTTGCTGATATGGGACGCGTCGCTGAGATGGCCCCAATCGAAGAAGCCGCGCGCCACCCAATCATGGTCTGCATATTTGAAATCGATGGACGCTATGGTGACGGTGCCATGTATCCCGTCATTCTTCTCAGAGGAGGTGGGATACAAGGTATTCCGGAATGAGTTGCCCACATACCCGCTCACACCAACACGCAACCCCCTCACACTGTAATTGTCCACACGGGCGGCAAACGCATAATTGTTGGCTATCTTGAACTCGAACGGGCTTGCCGACCCGTCGTGAATCCAGCTCTGGTTTCCGAATCGCTCCGAATCGAGTCCCGGCAAGAACATGGCCATATAATTCCAATCGCCCGCACGGCCTGACAACGACACTGAAATCTCATGCCATGTGCATGGCATTATGGTATTCTCGCCCTCCGGACGATAGACTCCGAAAAACTGGTCCGGCTCATGGTGTGCATTGGTCCCTCCTACAGGCACTACCTGCATACCGGCACGGAGTTTCAACTGAGGCATGAACTGCTTCTGGATATAGAACTGCTCAAGAGCCACCTCACCGCCACGTTCTATCTCCTTCTCATACTCTCCGGCCTCTTCGGTCTCTATCTCCACGGCACTCTCTGTACCGCCATGCTCGAACTCTATCTCGGATGCGAAAGACCAGCCTTTGCCGAAATCATACCCTAAATAGATTACCACATGCGGCAGGTCGAAACGCCCGTGACTCCCCCCTTTGTATTTGTCCGGCTGGGTATAGCGCAGATAGTTGTCACTATAGAAATTGCGGGACATGGAGACCTCGCCATATCCACCCACATGGAGCCGTTCCCATGCCGAGATTTTCTTCTGCATGGAGGCCACCGCCAGGCTGTCCGAGGGAGCGGAGGCATGGCACACTGCAGATGCGGCAAGAAGTAATGAGAGAGATGCAAATTTGTCGATATTCATGTCAGTCAGTTTTTACAGGTGCAAAATTAGCCTGAAACCGCAGCCTCCGCAATACCGGATTTTAGGTAAAATTAACAAATCAGATTCCGGCGCGACATCGTGTTCTCCTTATTGGAGGCGATTCCATACCCTGGATATATTAAGAGCCCCGGAACCCATCAGGTCCCGAGGCTCTTGATGAATCAGAGTATAGCAGTCTACTTCACCACGACCTTACGGCCAGCGAAGATGTAGATACCCTTGTCAAGCGTGCGGATGTCGGATGCGCTTGCGTCACGAAGCACAATCACTCCGGTCGGAGTCACCACATCGCCCTTCACGCCGTCCGCTAATGCGGCATCGATACCGGATACCATATTCAGCAGATATGTAACCTCCTCCGATATTCCGGAGGCATAGACGGCCTTCACGCCAAGCGTATAGCTGCCGGCAGGAACATTGCTGAATGTGTGATTCGTCTTCTCGGTCGTGGCCTTGATGTCTCCGAGTGTCAGTTCATAGTTCTTGACACGGCTCATGTCAGCCACTACGTCACCTTCAGGGTCACTGACTTTGAAATCATCCACCATGGCCATGAAGCCGTCGGCTGACGTGCAATGCACGGCCACACGTATCCTCTTGCCGACATACTCAGCCAAATCAACGGAATATGTGTTCCACGCATCCGATGCAGGAGAGATGGTCTTCACGACCTTGAAATCTGCCGGAGCGTCTCCAGCCTCGCTAACGCACAGCTGCAAGGTCTCTGGATAGTTGGTGTAAGCCTTGGCGGCCAAGGTCCAGGAGAAGCCCGCACGAATCTCCATCTCAGGAGAAATCAGCCACTTGTCGGCTGTGGCGGCCTGAGGCCCTTGGAATATCACATATTTCTCACCGGCAAAGGCCGAAACGCTTGCCTCGCCTGCAAGCGAAGGAGTTGTGCCCGCAGGATTGAACACCATAGGCGCGACGCTGGCGGGAGCGCTGACTGTAGAGCTGCCCGGGAATGTTACAAGCTTGTTGCCGAACATCATGGGATAGGACGGTTCGGTGTTGAGGTCCAAAGTCTTCCAGTCACCGAATCCGGTGGAGAAATCATCATAGTCCTCAAAGCTGTCGGTCATGCCCCAGATCTGATTCCACGCGGCATGGACCTCAAATCCGGATCCGTCCGCGTTCTCGGCGCAATCGACGCTAAGGTTATACGGTCTGGAGATGACCTCACTCAGATTTATGTCAAGGAACGAAGGTGCGTTGAACTCCACATCTGCCGAGTACGGTTCAAAGCCTTTGACATCTATAGACACTGAATACTTGCCTCTGGGCAGATAGCCAAGCATGGCACGCCCGTTCTCCACAGTCACGGCATAGTCCAAGTCTCCATGCAGATTGATGGCCGCACCGTCAAGGTCGGCATCGGCATTGTTGGTCAAGGTAAAGGCCACAGGCACGTAACCGTCATTGGTCAGCTCTACAGAGGAAGCAGTGGCCTCGCTCTGCGTTGTGGCGTACTTGGACATGACAGTCACAAGGTGCGAGCCGCCGGACACGTTCTCTATAAGATACTCATAAGCCTCGGTCTCACCAACCTTGACACCATCCATCGTGATTATGAATGACTCATACGGATTGGCAGCGCTGCGTTTCATGACCCTGCGCACAGGCTTTGCAGCAGCCGCGTCCGGGTTCCATGTCACGAGCAGGTCGTTCTTGCCGGTCAGCGCGTCATGGACAATCACGGTTCTGATGTCGCGGGGATTCTGCACGTCTTCCCCAAGGAGCACATTCACCTCTGTGTCCCGGTTAACATTGAACGATACCGTCTTCTCCTCTGTCCCGACTGTCTTGATGGTCATGGTATGGGCTCCGCCATATACTGCTATCTCACAGACGCCCTTTTCGCCCAGCACTGTCTCAGACTGGGGATAAGTCTCGTTGAAGCGTACAGACTTGAGCGTGAACGGTACTCCTGACATGTCTATCTCATCAACGACAGCATCGACATTCACCTTAAGTTTGAACTCGCGAGCGTTTGTGAATGGCACACCCTCGAAATCAACAATACGGTCATAAGGGACACTCAGGTCAAGGTCCTTGGTCTGATAATAATAGTCAGCCGCATCCAGGCTCATGACGGCTGTCCCGCCGAACTCGTAGGCCTTGATGGCATAGCCGCCCTCTGCATCGGTTATGGAAGAAGCTGTGTACTCGCCGCTGGCAAACGTGACCACCGCTCCTTCTATGTTCTCGCCTCGTCCGTTGACCACATGGCCGGAAATATTCATATATGTATTGAGAGCCACGTCTGCAACCACACTGCCGTCTGCGAAAGAGATGGGTTCAAGGCTCTTGTACATCACATATCCGGGAGCGGAAACGGTCATGTCATAAGTCTTCTCAGCCTGGAAAACGGTCATGCTGTACTTGCCCTCCGCATCGGTGGTGGCGGAATAAATCACGTCATCGGATCCATAGATGGTGACCACCGCGTCAGCCACCGGCTCCTCGCCATGAGTCACGGTTCCACTAAGAGTGCTTGGCTCAACCTTCAGGGCGAATGTAATGACGGGGACATAGTTAAAATTATCGTAAGAGGCAGTCAGATACTGATTATGATTGTCCTTAGCTTTTACCCTTACATTCTCAGCCAGTTCGTCTGTCCAGACATAATATGTATTGACATATGTACTCTGATTCTCGCTGGCACAATGCATGAGCAGGTTGCCACCTTCATAGACATAAGGACTGGTGAAGGTGAAATCAATCACTTTCGAGGTGTTGGACATGCTGCCACCGGGCAGCTCGATAGCTGTGGCAGAATAAATAGGTGCTACGTCCGAAAGGTCGAAAACCTCATCATCCTTTCTCACCGTAGAGACGTCAACGCCCTTCATCTTCACGCTCAGCTCTGCGGTCAAAGTTTTGGCGCTCTGGGAATATCCCTCTATTGACATACCTTCGATGACGGTGCCAGGAGTAATGCCATATTTCACAAGGTAATCCTCCGGGAATACGATGTCACTGGAGGAATTGTTATAATAGAAATTAAAAGGAGCCTTGCTGTTGGCCGAAGACATGGCCTTGGGGGTGCCCACAGTGGCGGAGGCTACAAGGGTCTCCTCAGCTACGGGAATGGCGAACTCCTCACTCTTCAGCTCCAGGTCTCCCGCCTTCAACATTACGTATGCCTTGACCTCTCCGGCCTGATGAGGCACGTATGCCATGTCAAACTGGAGAGAGGTGTTGGGACCCCACTCCACTGTCTCAGCCTGGGCTGCCTTCTTGCCGTCCACGTAGAGAGCCACGTCGTAATCGTCCTGGCTTACTCCCTTTGTAGCCGAAACGTTCTTGGCGTTCAGGGTAAAATATCCGGCCTTGTTCACCATCATGGATTCAGGTGCGGACACATTCTCAAGGTATAGGTCATAGTCCACATCCATCAGCTTGCCTCCGAACACATTGTCGAGCGAGGAGTTGCCCATCTCGAAAGCGACATAATATTTGCCTTCCGGCATCACGGACATGTATTGCTGGAAAGGATAAGGGCTTGAGGTGTTGAACAGGTCGGTGGCGCCCTCATTCCCCATAGAGGTATTGTTGGTATAGATGGCCGTGCCAGTCTCGATCCAGTTGACGCGGTCTGTAGAGTACAGCACCCTCACCACCGGCGAACCGGCTCCGTAGCTTGTGTTGCATCGGGCCTCGAAAAGCAATCTCTCCCCATCGCGGAAACTCAACAGAGGGGTGACTGCCTTTGTGATGTAATCCACGCCGTTGCGGCTGTGCTCAAGCATCACGGAGTCTGTCTCCGTTATAAAATTATTGTTTTTGAGCGACCGGCGGAAATTATCTCCGAGAATCCAGCCGGGAATGGTCTTGGACTCCCTGTCCATCTCCTCGTTCTCAAACCCCATGAAATAGTATTCGCCACCCTTCTTGCCGCCGGAGAGATGGAACTCCTTGGGATCCATACCATCGGCGTTCACAATCATCTTACCGCCGTAAACTCCAGGCGCGGACGGATTGAATGTCACCGGCAATTCAAGATATTGGTCCTGGGGATCAGTCGCGTTCACGCCGCCCATGACGGTGACAGGGAACGTCTGTGTGGTGCTGAACCCGTCAGGGAAAGTGATAGAGTTGATCTTAACGTCCCTGGAGGCCGACGCATGTATCCGGAACTTATTTGTGACCGGCTCATCAGACACATAGCCGAAACCGGTATTCCACTTGATGGCGCTCGTGCCGGTCTCAGGCAACAGCTCATACTCGGCGGAGTCAAGATAGACAGTCACGAAAGGAGGCACACGCCAAAGGTCCGCATTGTTCATATTCTCCCGGACACTGAGGCCAACACTGAAACTGTTGCTCACGTATATCTTGCCATCCTTGAAATACTCTGCGGCGGGGGCAAGACTTACTCCCTGGTCTCCGCCCCATACTATCGTGACCTCCTTGGTCTCACCGGCAGGTATAGTCTCAGGGATGTTCTCGGTACACAGGTCTATGTTTGAATAACGGAAATGGAGTGTCACCGAGTAACCCTCGTCTCCGGGAACAAGGTCTTCGTCACCTGTGTTCTGAATACTCAGCTGGAACGTGAGACCTTTCACGATATTGCCTTCGTCGGCATACACGGAGGTGCCGGTCGGACTCAAAATCTTTGTGTTGTTGTTGTCGAGTATCTTGAAGGACTTGGTGGCATGCGCCGTAAGCGGCACACCCAAAAATCCGAGCAAGAATATCCACACACAACAGAGGTAGGATTTTCCCATAGGTTTTAATTTAGTGATTAGTAATAATAAGAATAATAACGGACAAACGCTGTGGAGAGATAAGAGAACAATGATGAGCCAATCTTGATCGGCTTCAATAGTTGATTTCGCAAATTTAAGGGATTTTTATTTTATTCCCAAATTTTTTTGTAAAAAATTCCGTTTTTAACCTTAACCTTTTTTTCGACGAGTCCGATACAGAGGGGGGATACATAAAAAAGCGAGGCGCATCTTGGAAGATGCGCCTCGCCTCATATATGTACGGAATGTGGATTTACGCCTCCGGCTCAACGCCCCACTGCTGGCGTGCCAGGCGCAGATAGTTGTTGTAGCGCCACTTGGCGTTCTCCTGGGCGGCCTGGAAGAGTTCCTCGGCCTCCACGGGATACTGCTTCATCACGGAGGCGTAGCGTACCTCGCCCTTGAGGAAATCCTTGAACTTGTCCCACTTGGGCTCCTTGGAGTCGAGCGTGAAGGGGTTCTTGCCCTCGGCCTCCAGTGCGGGGTTGTAGCGCCAGAGCTGCCAGTAGCCGCACTCCACTGCACGCTGTTCCTCGGCCTGGGCGTGACCCATGCCCGCCTTCAGGCCATGGTTGATACAGGGCGAGTATGCTATAATCACAGAAGGACCGTCGTATGCCTCTGCCTCGCGTATTGCCTTGAGGGTCTGTGCGTTGTCAGCACCCATGGCCACCTGGGCAACGTAGACATACCCGTAAGTGGTGGCGATGAGGCCCAGATCCTTCTTGCGGATACGTTTGCCGGCTGCGGCGAACTTGGCGATAGCCCCCAGAGGTGTCGACTTGGATGCCTGACCGCCTGTGTTGGAGTACACCTCGGTATCAAGCACCAGGATATTCACGTTCTTGCCCGAGGCTATCACATGGTCGAGGCCACCGAAGCCTATGTCGTAGCTTGCGCCGTCGCCCCCTATGATCCACTGAGAGCGTTTCACGAGGTAGTGGCTGAGCACGAGTATCTGCTTGCATGTCTCGCATCCGGCTGCGGCACTCGCCTTCACCAAGGGAAGGAGCTTCTCGGCTGCGGCGCGGCTGCCCTCGGCGTCCTCCTTATTGTCAAGCCACTCCTGCGCGGCGGCTTTATATTCGTCAGAAACCTTGTCCGATGCTATCATTGCTGAGAGCATGTCCACGAGGCGGCCGCGCATCTTCTCGGTGGCGAGCGTCATACCCAGGCCGAACTCGCAGAAATCCTCGAACAGGGAGTTGGCCCAGGCAGGTCCTTCACCCTTCTCGTTCTCGCAGTAGGGTGTGGAGGGCACAGAGCCGGAATAGATGGAGGAGCAACCTGTGGCGTTGGCCACCATCTGGCGGTCACCGAAGAGCTGCGTTATGAGTTTCACGTAGGGAGTCTCACCGCAGCCGGAACATGCGCCCGAGAACTCGAAGAGCGGGGTTGCGAACTGGCTGTTCTTCACATTGGCCTTAACGTCCACGAGGTTCTGCTTGCTGCTGACCTCCTTGACGCAATACTCCCAATTCTTGTCTTCATCATACTGGCTCTCGATATGCTTCATCGTCAGAGCCTTCTCTCCCTTCTTGCCGGGGCATACGTCGGCACAGTTGCCGCAACCCAGGCAGTCAAGCACATCCACCTGCTGCACGAAGCGCATGCCTGCGAAATTCTTGCCTATGGCCGGTATGCTGTGCTCCTCGCCGAAGGGGGCCTTCTCCATCTCGGCCTCCGTGAGCACGAAGGGACGGATGGCGGCGTGGGGGCAGACAAACGCGCACTTGTTGCACTGGATGCAGTTTGCCGGGCTCCACTCGGGTACGAAGGCGGCAACGCCTCGCTTCTCGTAGCGGGCGGTGCCTGGCTGCCAGCTACCGTCCTCTATGCCCTTGAAGGCACTCACGGGCAACAGGTCGCCGTCCTGCGCGTTGATGGGGCGCACCACATTGGTGATGAACTCGGGGGCGTCGTCAGGCTTCACCTCCTCGTCGGGGAGCTGCGCCCATGCGGGGTCTACAGCCAGCTTGTGGTATTCACAGCCACGGTCCACAGCCTGATAGTTCATGTTCACCACGTTCTCGCCCTTCTTGCCGTAGGACTTGTTGATGAACTTCTTCATCTGCTCCACGGCCAACTCAACCGGTATCACCTCGGTGATGCGGAAGAAGGCGGACTGAAGAATCGTATTGGTGCGGTTGCCCAGACCTATCTCCTGGGCTATCTTGGAGGCGTTGATGTAATAGAGCGTCACATCATTCTGCGCCAGGTATTTCTTGACCTTGTCAGGCAGGTTCTTTGCCAGCTCCTCGCCCTCCCAGATGGTGTTGAGCAGGAATGTTCCGCCCTTCTGCAGACCACGTGTCACGTCATACATGTGCAAGTAAGCCTGCACGTGGCATGCCACGAAATTAGGAGTCGTCACCAGATATGTGGAACGTATGGGATGGTCTCCGAAACGCAGGTGCGAGCAGGTGAAACCACCGCTCTTCTTGGAGTCGTATGAAAAATATGCCTGGCAGTACTTGTCGGTGTTGTCGCCGATGATTTTCACAGAGTTCTTGTTGGCCCCCACGGTGCCGTCGGCGCCGAGACCGAAGAACTTGGCCTGGAACATGCCCTCGCCGCCCAGAGCCACCTCTTCGCCCACGGGCAGGGACGTGTAAGTCACATCGTCCACTATGCCGATCGTGAAGCCGTTCTTGGGCTCAGGCAGGGAAAGGTTCTCGTATACGGCCAGTATCTGCGCGGGGGTAGTGTCCTTGGAGCCGAGGCCGTAGCGTCCGCCCACTATCAGGGGAGCGTTCTCCTGGCCATAGAAGCAGTCCTTGACGTCCAGATAGAGAGGCTCACCGTTGGCTCCCGGTTCTTTGGTGCGGTCAAGCACGGCTATGCGCTTGGCACTCTTGGGCACGGCTGCCAGGAAATGCTTGGCGCTGAACGGACGATAGAGGTGCACGCTCACCAAACCAACCTTCTCGCCCTTCTCGCGAAGATGGTCGATGGTCTCCTTTATGGCCTGGGTCACGGAACCCATGGCGATGATCACGCGCTCCGCCTCCGGGTCGCCGTAATAGTCGAAGAGACCGTACTTGCGGCCAGTGAGCTTGTAAATCTCCTCCATATACTCCTCCACCACGGCAGGCACTGCCTCATAGTAGGGATTGCAGCTCTCGCGGTGCTGGAAGAACACGTCCGGGTTTTCGGCCATGCCGCGCATCACCGGCTTGCCGGGATTCAAGGCGCGGGCACGGAACTCAGCCAGAGCCTCGCGGTCGATGAGCGGAGCCAGGTCTTCCTGGTCCAGAGCCTCGATTTTCTGTATCTCATGAGAGGTGCGGAACCCGTCGAAGAAATTGACGAAGGGCACGCGGCTCTTGATGGTGGACAGGTGAGCCACACCGGCCAGGTCCATCACCTCCTGCACAGAGCCCTCGGCAAGCATCGCGAAACCGGTCTGACGGGCCGACATCACATCCTGATGGTCGCCGAAGATACACAGGGCGTGCGAGGCAAGCGTACGCGCCGACACGTGGAACACACAAGGCAGAAGCTCGCCTGCTATCTTGTACATGTTGGGAATCATGAGCAGCAGTCCCTGGGACGCTGTATATGTAGTGGTAAGCGCGCCGGCCTGCAGCGAGCCATGAACGGCGCCTGCCGCACCGCCTTCGCTCTGCATCTCCTGCACCAGAACTGTCTCTCCGAAGATGTTCTTGCGTCCTGCCGCCGCCCATTCGTCTACGTATTCAGCCATTGTGGACGAGGGGGTGATCGGGTAGATGGCCGCCACCTCGCTGAACATATAGCTGATGTGGGCCGCCGCCTGATTGCCGTCACAGGTCAGGAACTTTTTCTCTTTGTTCATAATCTATCAGAATCTTTGTTGTTTCTAATTGCCTGAGACCGGCCATGCCGTCTCAGCCTTCTTCTATACCATAATCTCTATCACGTCGCCACGGGATAGCGGCGCTTGTCGGCTTGCTTTACACAGCAATCCATTGCTATAACGCAAAACACATATCAAGTGTTGCGCAAAAACAAGCGCAAAATTAGTTAAAATTTCTGATACACACAATACCCCGTTTTGGGCGTAAACGCGAGGCATGTCTCGGTTACGCGGATTTTTTTGTAACTTTGCAGACACCAATCCTTATGACACCGGTATGAGACCATCT